>JALYNA010000204.1 GCA_030773455.1 Actinomycetota bacterium | reverse complement strand
GCTGGCTGAGGCTGCCCGGGTACGGCGCGGCGCCGGCGCCCGTGCTCATCCGCCAGCGCAACGGTGACCGCGCCGGATCTCGGGTCGGCGCAGAGGATGGAGCGACGTCCGGCGGTCATCTCCGGGGAATCGCGCGCGGAGGAGGCGAGCATGTGGGCACATCGGTTGGTGGTTCCGCAGCGGCTGGAGCCGATCGACGTCCCGGTGCCGCGGGAGGCCGCGCTGGCGCCGAGGGAGGTATTGGTCGCGATGGCCGCCGGCGGCATCTGCGGCAGCGATCTGCCGTTCTTCCGCGGGGGGATCTCCCCGGACGTGGGCTCGGATGCCCGCGAGTTCGGCACGCCGGGGTTTCCGATGCACGAGGTCGCCGGCGCCGTCGTGGCCTCGCGGCACCCCGACGTCCGGGTGGGCGACGACGTCGTCGGGTGGGCATCCCGCTTCGACGGCCTGGCCGAGCTCGTCGTCTGCGACGGGGACGGGCTGCACGCCCACGACCGCCGGCTCCCGCCGCGCACCGCCGTGATGGTCCAGCCGCTCGCGTGCGTCCTGTACGCCATGGAGCAGGTGCGCCCGGTCTCCGGCCGCACGGTCGCCGTGATCGGCCAGGGACCCATCGGGCTGCTGTTCGCCCACGTCGCGAAGACGGCCGGTGCCGCGCACGTCGTGGGGGTCGACCGGGTCGACCGGTCAGAGATCGCCGGCACGTTCCGGGTCGACGAGCCGGTGCGAGCCTCGAGCGACCTGTGGGCGGCGTCGCTGCCCGCCGGGGAGCGCCCGGACCTGGTCGTTGAGGCGGTCGGCCACCAGACGGCCACCCTGTCGCACGCGATCGACGCCGTGGCGTTCGGCGGGGAGATCTTCTACTTCGGGGTCCCCGACGAACTGGTCTACCCCCTGCCGATGCGGCTGATGCTGCGCAAGAACCTGACGCTGCGGTCCGGGGTCACGATGGAGCGACGACGGGTGCTGGCCCTGGCCGAGCAGTACCTGCGCGACCATCCGGAGCTGGCGGAGTGCTACGTCAGCCATGTCTTCCCGGTGGACGACGCCCAGTCGGCCTACGAGCACGCGGTCCGCCCCGCAGCCGGACAGGTCAAGGTCGTCGTCGCGGCGGGGTGACGGCACTGGTCATCTCCCGGAGGCGAGGCTCCGGAGGGCACGACCGTGCTCACACTTCGACGGCGGTGCCGCAGATGCCGCAGACCTCCAGGTGGCGTCGACCCCACCGGGCGACCGGAACGAAGAACACCGTGAACTGCCGGAACTGCCGTACCCGCGCCCACTGCGAGGTGTTGCCACAGCGTGGGCAGGTGCGGACCTCCCCGGGACCCAGGTCCTGCTGCTTGGTGCCGAAGCCGAAGAGGAGGAACACGCCGCCAGCGTAGGCAGCGGGCCCACATCGCCGTCCGCGGCGCGTGGCCACCGATCCCAGCCGTTCTCTCGACCGAGCACCGGCGAGGGGCCCGGCTGTACCCGGGACACGCCGTGGGCCAATGCACCTCCTGGCCAGCGCCGCCCTGGGCCTGGTGGTCCTGGCGGCCACCGGCGGCCGGGTGGATCGCCGCTCCGGAGGCGATGGCTCTGCCGGCACGGACGGCCCGCCTGATGCACGGTCAGGACACGGGTGGTGTGTGTCGGCGACGTGGTCCCTGCGGACCCCGCCCTGCCGGCCGGCGGACACGGTCAGCCCTGTCGGTCGGCCCCCCGGCCCGGCGTGACCGGGGTCCGGGTCAGCAGGACGCCGGGCGTGCGGTCGTCCGGCCAGCGGATCGGCAGGTCGGTGGTGAACCAGCCCAGCGACTCGTAGAGCCGCTGCCCGGGGCTGCCCCGGTGACACGTCAGCCAGGCCGGCCGCCCGGCCAGCCCCCGCTCCACGTGTGCCATGAGGAAGCGGGCGTACCCGTGGCGCTGGGCCCGCGGATGCACGCTGAGCCGGGCCACCTCGACCCAGGCCGGGCCGGCCGGCAGCCCCCCACCGCAGCGCCGGCGCGGGGTCGGCGCGCACCCCCGATGTGACCGGATGAGGCCGTCGGCGTCCTACAGCACCCAGGCCCGGCCCAGGAGCTTGCGGTCGAACCACTCCCCGATGCCCAGGTCGCCGGCGTGGACGCTCGGCGCGTAGCGGCCCCCGCACGCCTCGTTCGCCGCCGCGAAGAGGGACAGCAGCGCGGGGCGGTCCGCCCGGGTCGCCGGCCGCAGCACGGGACGAGTCTGCGGAACAGCCCGCCGGTGCACCACCGGGGCGGCGCGGGAGCCTGCGGTCGAACGCACCCAGGCGACGTCATCCGGATGCGGTCCTTGACACTCCGGTGTGACGCCGCTTACCTTCCCTCCCACGCGCCCTTCGTGGTGCGTTATCAGTCCCGGGATTGTCACTGCTCCGGGCGGGCAAAACCCGAGCGCCGTTCCGTCCGACCCCGTGCAGGGTCGCGATGGTCGTGCGCTCGGGTTTTTTGTTGCCCAGATGCGGTTTGCGATCCCGCCCACACGAGGAGGGGTCATGGCCACTCAGGCCAGCGCCAGCAAGTACGAGCAGGTCGCGACGACGTCCTGCGAGGGGTAGGCGGCGCCGAGAACGTGGCGTCGGTGGCGCACTGCGCGACCAGGCTGCGCTTCGCCTTGAAGGACCGCGCGAAGGCCGACAAGGCCGCGGTCGAGGCCACCCGAGGGGTCATCACGGTCGTCGAGGCCGGCGGTCAGTTCCAGGTCGTCGTGGGCAACGCCGTCGGCAAGGTCTACGAATCGCTGATCGAGAAGCCGGGCGTGAGCGCCGGCACCGGAGGCGGCCAGGGCGGCGTGCTCAGCAAGGCGATCGAGCTGGCGGCAGCGGGCCGGACGGCGGAGGTGCTGCGGTGAGCCTGCTCGAGCGCTGCCCGGTGGTCCCGGTCGTCGTCCTCGACTCCCCGGACCAGGCTCTGCCGCTCCGGCGCGCCCTGCTCGCCGGCGGCATGGACGTCGTCGAGGTGACCCTGCGCACGCCGCAGGACTCGACGGGATCCGCGCCTTGGCCGAGCTGGACGGCATGCACGTCGGGGCGGGCTCGGTCCTGACGCCGGACCAGGTGGACCAGGTCGTCGACGCGGGCGCCCGGTTCGTGGTCAGTCCGGGGATCGCCGTCCCGGTCCTGCAGCACTGCCGGGACCACGGCGTGCCGGCCCTGCCCGGGACGGCGACGGTCAGCGACCTGATGGCGGCCGTGGCGGCCGGACTGCGCGAGGTCAAGTTCTTCCCCGCGGGCCTGCTCGGCGCCCTGCGGCGATCGTGGCGCTGGCAGCTCCCTTCCCGGGGCTGACCTTCATGCCCTCCGGCGGCCTGGGCCCGGAGACCATGGGCGACTACCTGGCGCTGCCCGCCGTCCCGCCGTGAGCGGCAGCTGGATGGTCGCGGCCGACCTGCTGCGCCAGGCGCGCTGGGACGAGGTGACCGCGCGGGCGGCCGCCGCTGTTCAGCGGGCGGGCCGCGGGAGGACCGCACCGCACGACACCCGCCCGGCGTAGCGCCCCGGGATTGCCTCGCGGGCCGCCGCGGGATGGTCCTCGAGGCGTGAGCTGCGCCGGGCCCGGGCCGCACGGTCCGGCCCGGCCGCCCGTGACCGGGTGTGACCTGCGCCGAACGACTAGGTTCACCGGGACGGAACGCACGGCGAACGACGAGGTGACGCGTGAGCAGGTCGGTGCTGGTGACCGGGGGGAACCGCGGGATCGGGCTGGCGATCGCCCGCGCGTTCGCCGAGGCCGGGGACAAGGTGGCGGTCACCCACCGCGGCAGCGGGGCCCCCGACGGCCTGTTCGGCGTGCAGTGCGACGTCACCGACGCCGACGCCGTCGACCGGGCCTTCACCGAGGTCGAGGACCACCAGGGGCCGGTCGAGGTCCTGGTGAGCAACGCCGGCATCACCCGCGACGGGCTGCTCATGCGGATGAAGGAGGAGGACTTCACCGAGGTCCTCGACGCCAACCTCACCGCCGCCTACCGGGTGTCCAAGCGGGCCGCGGCCAAGATGGTGCGCGCCCGGTCGGGCCGGATGGTCTTCATCTCCTCGGTCGTCGGCCTGCTCGGCTCGGCGGGGCAGACCAACTACGCGGCGAGCAAGGCCGGTCTGGTCGGGCTGGCGCGCTCGATCGCCCGCGAGCTGGGCAGCCGGGGCATCACCGCCAACGTGGTGGCCCCCGGCTTCGTCGAGACCGACATGACGGCGCAGCTGCCGGAGAAACGGCAGCAGGAGATCCTCGGGCAGGTGCCGCTGGGCCGCTACGCCTCGGCGGAGGAGATCGCCGGCGTGGTGCGCTTCCTGGGCAGCGACGCGGCCGGCTACATCACCGGGGCGGTCGTCCCGGTCGACGGCGGACTGGGAATGGGGCACTGATGAGCGGCGGCATCCTCGAGGGCAAGAAGATCCTCGTCACCGGGGTCCTCACCGAGGCGTCCATCGCCTACGCCACCGCGCGGCTCGCGCAGGAGCAGGGCGCCACCGTCGTCCTGTCCAACTTCGGCCGGGCCCTGTCGCTGTGCCAGCGGATCGCCAAGCGGCTGCCGCAGGAGGCCCCGGTCGTCGAGCTCGACGTCACGAACACCGAGCACCTGGCCACGCTGGCCGACCGGTTGCGCGAGCACGTCGACTCGTTGGACGGCGTCGTCCACTCCATCGGCTTCGCGCCGCAGGAGGCGATGGGGGAGGGCTTCCCCGAGGTCGCCTGGGAGCACGCGGCGACGGCGTTCCAGGTGTCCACCTGGTCGATGGCCTCGCTCACCCAGGCCTGCCGGCCGCTGTTCGGCGCGCAGGCCTCCGTCGTCGGGCTGACCTTCGACGCGACCGTCGCCTGGCCGGTCTACGGGTGGATGGGCGCGGCCAAGGCGGCCCTGGAGTCCACCTCCCGCTACCTGGCCCGCGAGCTCGGGCCCGAGGGGGTGCGGGTCAACCTGGTCGCCGCGGGGCCGCTGCGCAGCATGGCGATGAAGTCCATCCCGGGCAGCAAGCAGTTCGAGGAGGCGTGGGAGACCCGCGCCCCACTCGGCTGGTCGGTCACCGACACTGAGCCCGCCGGCAAGGCCGTCGTGGCGCTGCTGTCGGACTGGTTCCCCGCCACCACCGGAGAGATCGTGCACGTCGACGGGGGC
This sequence comes from Actinomycetota bacterium, assembly GCA_030773455.1. GTDB lineage: Bacteria > Actinomycetota > Actinomycetes > Mycobacteriales > Geodermatophilaceae > Geodermatophilus. The sequence goes on along the minus strand of JALYNA010000204.1, from coordinate 262 downwards.
TTCCACGCCGTAGGCGTGTAACGGTCGCAGGGCCACGCCGTCAGGGTCTGACCGCATCCGCGATGGGGCCGGTGTAGAAGAGAGGACGTGCCTCTCGCCACCGACGTCGACATCACCCCCGGCGGCCAGCGCCCCGACGAGGACCCCTCGCTGGCCGTCCGCAACAACGGCGCAACGCCGCCGTCGGCGCAGCCGGCGCCGGCCGGACGGCGCGAGGCGCTGCTGGTCCTGGGCTTCGGCGGCCCCGAGGGCCCGGACGACG
>JALYNA010000203.1 GCA_030773455.1 Actinomycetota bacterium | reverse complement strand
CCGGTGGTGAGGACGGCGCCGGGCGCGAGGTCGGCCGCGGCGACCACGACCGGGACCGGGGCCGGCGCGCGGGCCGGTGCCGGTGCCGGGCGGAGGGCCAGGACGAGCGCGGTTCCCGCGAGCAGCGCGGCGAGCACCTGCCGGGCGGTGTGCAGCGGCCGGCGCGGACGGCGGAGGCGGACCATGGGTCCACGCTCGCCCTCCGCGGGCGACGACGCGGCGGCCGACGCCGGGTTGTGGACGGCGGCGGCTGCTGTGGACCCCGGGTCAGCTGGTGGCGGCGCTGCTGGAGGGGGAGGAGCTCGAGCCGCTCGACGAGGAGGACGCCGAGGTGCTCGCGGCGGCGGGCGCGGCGTCCTTCTTGCCGCCGTCCTTCGTGCCGTTGGACGACGAGCTCGACTCGCTCGACGGCGACTTGGTGCGGCTGTCGGTGCGGTAGAAGCCCGAGCCCTTGAAGACCACGCCGACCGAGCCGTACACCTTGCGCACCGCGCTGCCGCACTCGGGGCACTCGCTCACCGGGGCGTCGGTGAAGCTCTGCACCACCTCGAACTGGTGCTTCCCGTCGGGGTTGGTGCAGGCGTACTGGTACGTGGGCACGGTGCGGGTACTCCTCGTCGGACGGGCCGGGCTGGCACTCTCCCCCAGCGACTGCCAATGATGCGCGCCCCCGCGCCGTCCGTCCACGTCCGGTCGGCGAGCGTTCCGTTCGCGCCGCGCGAGCGCGAGACCGCGGCGGACGGCGTGCGCCTGACCGGGGCGACCAGTCCGGCCAACGGGCTGCCTGAGCAGTCGCGAACGCCTGACCAGTCGATAAGGTCCCGCACGGCCCGCGCAGCAGGCCATTCCCGTCCGGCGGGAGTCGACATGACGCGTGTTGGGCAACGGCCGCTGGGTCACCCGCAGACCCCACCCTCGGCTCCGCCGGCTCTGGTACTGCTCGTCATCGACTCCCCCGACGGAGGCGGTGCCGAGCGCTACGTCGTCGACCTGGCCATCGCGCTCCACCGCCGCGGCTGGCCGGTGGAGGTCGCCTGCTCGACAGGAGGAGTGCGGGCCGGCGCCCTGGCCGACGCCGGTGTGCCGGTGTCGATCCTGCTCGACACGCTGGTGAAACGACGGGTGAGCAGACGCTACGGGCGGGCCCTGCGGCGACTGATCGAGGACCGGCGTCCGGCCCTGGTCCACGCGCACCTCTACGCCAGCGCGACGGCCGCCGCGCAGGCCACCCGGGATCTTGCCCGTGCCGTTGGTCATCACCGAGCACATGGAGGCACCGTGGCGAGGGCGACGGGCGCGGGAGGTGAGCCGGGCAGCGTCACCTTCACCGGCTTCCGCGCCGACGCACCGCAGATCATCGCCGGGGTGGATCTGCTGGCCGTGCCGTCCCGCTCCGACGGCTCTCCCCTGGTGGTGTGCGAGGCGATAGCCGCGGGGATCCCGGTGATCGCCAGCCGCGTCGATGGCCTGCCCGACCTGGTCGCCGACGGCCGCACGGGCCTGCTGGTCCGACCGGGACAGGCCGAGAACCTCGCCCGAGCGATGGTGTCACTCCTGCTCGACCCGACGGGGGCCGGTGAGCTCGGCACGCGGGGGCGGGAGGTGGCGGCGACCCGGACGCACGCCCATCTCGTCGACCGCATGGAGGGGATGTACCGCTGTCTGGACGGACCGGCCGTCCGGTCAGGCTGATGCAGGGTCGGACCAGGTGAGCCGGTAGACCGCGGTGGTGCTCTGGAGGAAGCGGTCGATGTCGGCCACGTCCAGCGGCGCGGGCAGCGGATGGCGGGGCGGCAGGGCGGCGAAGGCGGGCTTGTAGCGCATGGTGCTGCCGGCGTCGAGGGGGTAGGCGTTCTCGTCGACGCCGATGACCTCGCCGCGGACCCGCGCGGCCGAGGCGGCCAGCTCCCGCCAGTGGTGCACCGGGACGACGCCGGGTGACCACAGCCCCTGGGAGAACAGGTTCACGTAGATCTCGTCGTAGGGGTCGGCACGGTCGAGGTAGCGGGTCAGGTCCTCGAAGGAGGGCTGCATGTTGAACCGGAGCCAGTACGGCACCGCGCCCAGCCGCTGCGCCCACAGCGGGTCCCACTGGACGTAGGACTGCCCGAGAAGCCGCTGCGTCGGCAGGCCGCGGCGGCGGTACCACCAGCGGTGCAGGTCGGCGACGAAGTCGCTGAGGTCCTGGGGTTCGTCGACGACGAGGCGGCGCAGCCGGTAGCCGCAGCGGGCGGCCAGGCGCTCCAGGTCCGGGCGCAGGTCGGGGTCGAAGCCCCACTCGGCTTCGGGCCGCCGGCCGTCGGGTTCGGGCGGATCCCATCGACGCCGGGGGGAGCGCTCGCGGGCGAGGTAGTCGGCGATGCGGGCGCCGCTGTCGTGGTACTCCTCCTCCGACACCCCGCCCAGGCAGCCGAACTGGAAGTACGTCCGCTCACCGACCCGGCGGGTGCGCCAGGTGCGGGTGCACTCGATCAGCACGATCGTGCCCCCAGGGGTGAGGCGTTCCTCCAGGAACCGTTCCCAGCTGCGGCCCAGGACGCGGCGCTTGAGCCGCAGGTAGGCCATCCCCTCGAGCATCGGGCGGTCCTGAGCGGGGTCGTGCATGTGGTGGACGGCGACCTCGGGGTTGCGTGCCGCGATCAGCCGGGCCGTCGGCGCCAGTGCCTCCATCGCCGCGCGCGGATCGTCCGGATGGGTGCCGAGCTCGCGGACCGCGACCAGCGTCGTCTGCGGCAGATAGGGGGCGCGCAGCGCGGCGGCGAGGTGGACGGCGGCGCCGCTGGGCGAGCCGACCAGGACGACCGGGTAGGGGCCGCCGGGGTACTGGGCGGTGACCCACTCGGCGATGTCGTCGGCGCTGATCCGCCGGGCCTGGTCCAGCGGGATGCCCTGCAGCGCGCCCATCACCGAGAAGCCGCCGCGGCGCACACC
>JALYNA010000202.1 GCA_030773455.1 Actinomycetota bacterium | reverse complement strand
GGCCGGCCCGGGCCGGCTCGCGCTGCCCTGCCCGCTGATCCCTCGTCGGGGTGGCTGAGAGCCGCAATACCACCCCATGCGATGATTCTGGACCGATTCCGTGGAATCTCTCCGCGAACTCTGTCGTTGGTCTCCGTGATCCCGTCTGTCCAGTGGGTATCCCTGCTGCGACAGGGAGTCCGGACCGACACCACCAGCACGAGAGGACGGTGTGCCATGGGCGAGCGTTCCTTGCGAGGCAGCCGACTGGGCAGCGTCAGCTACGAGACCGAGCGGAACACCGCCCCGATCGAGCGGCAGTACGCGGAGTACCGGTGCCCCTCGGGCCACCTGTTCACCGTGCCCTTCGCGGACGACGCTGAACTCCCCGACACCTGGGAGTGCAAGTTCGACGGGGCGGCCGCCAAGCTGGTCGGTGGCACCGAGCCCGCGCCCAAGAAGGTCAAGCCCCCGCGGACGCACTGGGACATGCTCCTGGAGCGCCGCTCGGTGGAGGACCTCGAGGAGGTCCTGGCGGAGCGTCTCGAGGTCCTCCGCGGGCGGCGCACCCGCGCCAGCTGAGCGACCCGCGCGACAGCACGCGACGGCCCCGGTGGGACTCCCCCACCGGGGCCGTTCGGCGTCTCCTGCCGGTGCGGGAGGCCGTCGCCTCGACCGGTGGAGCTGTCCCCCGCCGTTGATCATGGGCTTGTTGCAGGCGACACGCGCTGACACGCCGGATTGGTCTGCGCCAAGCACATGATCAACTCCGCGAGGCGGCGGACGCTGTCCGAGGGCTGGTCAGCGGCGTTCGTCGCCCACCGCCCCGTCCCGTACGACCTCGCCCTCGATGACCAGCGGCCGCCCGAACCCCGAGGCGTGCGCGCCGGCGCCGAACGCAGCGCCCGGGTACACCGGCCCCTCGGTCCGGGCGCTGCGCACCCGCATCGGCCCGCGCAACCCCACCGGCAACCGGGAGGCCACCGCCCGCCCGAGCAGCCCGCGCACCAGGAACCGCGTCGGCGGCAGCAGGCACAGCAGCCCGACGACGTCCCCCAGGAAGCCGGGCAGCACCATCAGCAGCCCGCCGACGGCGACCAGCCCGGCGTCCCCCAGCGCCCGCCCCGACGGCCGCCGCTCGCGGGCCCGGCTCCGCAGTTCCGCGAGCGCCCGGGGGCCCTGCCGGGCCAGCAGCACCCAGCCCAGGGCGGTGGTCGCGACGGCGGCCAGCAGCGTCCAGCCCACGCCGATCCACGCGGCGAGCAGCACGAAGACGACAACCTCGGCCAGGGCCCACAGGCCGGTCAGCACGCTCAGGCGGTGTCCCACGGCTCTCCTCCGGCCCGCACGGGCAGGCGCCCCCGGGTCCGCCTACCGGACGCCGGTCGAGCGCCCGCCGTCGCGGACTCGCCGTGGCACGGGCGGCGGACCCGGCCCGGCAGCCGATCGGCCAGCCGGTCCTGCAGGCCCCACCAGGTGACCCGTACCAATGCCTCTTGAACGATCGAGCGGCTCATCTTGCTCCGGCCGAAGGCGCGTTCGGTGAAGGTGATCGGGACCTCGACCACGTGGGCACCGGCCCGGACCGCCCGCCAGACCCAGTCGACCTGGAAGCAGTACCCCTGGCTGGCCACGTCGTCGAAGGGCAGCCGGTCGACCAGCTCGCCGCGCACCGCCCGGTAGCCGCCCGTGGCGTCGGCCAGGGGAAGCCGCAGCGCCCAGCGGGTCCACGCGTTGCCGGCCCGGGAAAGCAGCAGCCGGTGCAGCGGCCAGTCCTCCACCCGGCCGCCGGGCACGTAGCGGGAGCCCAGCGCCAGGTCGGCGCCGGCCAGCACGGCCAGCAGGTCAGGTAGCTGCTCGGGGTGGTGCGAGCCGTCGGCGTCCATCTCGACCAGGACGTCGTAGCCGCGCTCGCGGCCCCAGCGGAAGCCGGCGACGTAGGCGGGGCCGAGGCCGGCCTTGATGGTCCGCCGCAGCACGTGCACCCGCGGGTCGAGGGCGGCCAGCTTCTCCGCCAGATCCCCGGTGCCGTCGGGCGAGCCGTCGTCCACCACGAGGGCGTGCGCGTCCGGCACGGCGGCGTGCAGCCGCTCCAGGATCGGCTCGAGGTTCTCCACCTCGTCGTAGGTGGGGACGACGACCAGCACCCGCCCTCCGCTCACGCGGCTCCCCCGCGGGTCCGGCGACGGCGGAGCGCCGGCGCGGCCGCCGCGAGGAGCGCGCCGGCGCCCAGGGCGGTCAGCAGCCACTCCGGCCCGGCGCCCAGCCGCTCCGCGACGGTGGTGGAGTCGCGCTGAGCGATGTCCTCGACGAAGACGGCGGGCTCGAACAGACCCGAGGAGGCCGCCACCGAGCCGTCCGGAGCGATGACCGCCGAGATGCCGCTGGTGGACGCGACCGCGACGGTGCGGCCGAACTCCACCGCCCGGATCCGGCTGGCCGCCAGCTGCTGCTCGCTCTCGTCGCTGTAACCGAAGGTGGCGTTGTTGGTTTGGACGACGAGCATCCCGGCGCCGGCTCGGACGGCGTCGCGCACCAGGCCGTCGTAGACGACCTCGAAGCAGATCAGTTCGCCGATCCGCGCCCCGCCGACCTCCAGCAGGCCGACCTCGTCACCGGCGGCGAAGTCGCGGCGCACCAGGTCAACCTTGTCGCTGAACAGGCGGAAAAAGTCGCGGGCCGGGATGTACTCGCCGAAGGGCACCGGGTGGCGCTTGACGTAGGTGTCGCCCGGCCCAGCCTGCGGGTCCCACACGATCGCGGTATTGCTGATGAACTCACCCGGGCCGTTGACGACGGCCCCGACCAGGACGGGCGCGCCGATCGCCGCCGCGGCGCGGCTGATCTGCCGGGCGGCGTCGGCGTTGCGGTACGGGTCGATGTCGGAGCTGTTCTCGGGCCAGACGACGAGGTCCGGCTGCGGCCGCTGCCCCGCCGCGACCGCGTCGGCGAGCGCGACGGTCTCGTTCACGTGGTTGTCCAGCACCGCCCGCCGGCGCTCGTTGAACTCCAGGCCCGGCTTCGGGACGTCGCCCTGCACGACCGCGACGGTGCGGGTGGGGCCGCCGTCGGCGAGCGAGGAACCCGGCAGCGGCAGCCAGGCCAGCGCGCCTAGCACGGGCACGGCCAGGGCGCCGAGCGCGGGAAGCGTCGCGGCGCGCGGTCCCCCGTGGCGCAGGTGCAGGGCGGCGGCGGCCAGCAGTGTGCCGGTCAGGGCGACGGCGAAGCCGATCAGCGGCACCCCGCCGTAGGCGGCGAACGCCAGGAACGGACCCTCGGTCTGGCTCAGGCCCAGCCTGCCCCAGGGGAACCCGCCGAACGGGAAGCGCCCGCGCAGGGTCTCCTGGACCACCCAGAGGGCCGCGGCCCACAGCGGCCACAGCGGCAGCCGCGACGTCGCGGCCGTCGCCGCACCGAGCAGGGCCACGAAGGCGGCTTCCGCGGCGGCGAGGGCCAGCCACGGCACGGCGCCGACGAAGATGCCGCTCCACGACAGCAGCGGCACGAAGAAGCAGAGCCCGCACACCAGGCCCAGCCAGGCGCCGGAGCGGGCGCGCTGCCCGGAGACGGCTAGGGCCAGGGCGGCCGGGCCGAGCGGCGCCAGCCACGGCAGCGAGGAGCCGGGGAAGGCCAGCAGCAGCAGCAGCCCGCCGGCGGCGGCCAGGAGCGCGCGCCACGGCAGGCGCCACCCGGAGGCGCTCGCGGGAGGCCGACCGGAGGACCCGGCGGGCCGCTCGAGGGTGCCGGTCGGTGTCGCTGACGGCACCTGCGCCTCCCGGTTTCCCCGTGCGGCCGGGTGCTCCGGACGCTGGCCTGGCCCTCGCCGGTCGGCGGGGCGCGACCACCGGCGACGACGCCGGTGGTCCGCGTCCCAGCATCCCATCCCGGCCGGGACCGGCGGGGAAGCCCGCCCGGGGCGCCCGTCCGTGCCGGGACCGGGAGTTGCTCAGGTCGCGTCCCCCACCGGCGCGCCGTCGACCAGCAGGAGGCGGCAGGCGGGGCGGGCCCGCCCGGCGAGGACCGCCGAGAGGGTCTCCGCCGTCTCCCACAGCGCCAGGTCGGCCGGCGCGCCCACGGCCAGCGGGCCCTGCGGGTGCTCGGCGCGGACCGCGTGCCACCCGCCGTGCGTGGCCGCGTCGAAGGCGTCGAAGGGCCGGAGTCCCGAGGCCGGCGTGCGGTGGTCCACCGCCGCGTGCACCCCGCCCCACGGGTCCATCGGGGTGACCGGGGCGTCGCTGCCGAGGGCGAGCGCCACCCCGGCGTCGGCCAGGTCGGCGAACGGGTTGGTCTCCCGTGCCCGGTCCACCCCGAGCCGCTCGGCGTACATCCCGGCGTCCCCGCCCCAGGCCGCGTCGAAGGCCGGCTGCACGCTGGCGACCATCCCGCAGTCCCGCAGCCGGTCCACCGCCGCCGTGCTCACCATCTCCACGTGCTCCAGGCGGTGCCGGCAGGCCCGGACCGCGGCACGGCCCAGCTCGTCGGCCACGGTGCCGACCGCGGTGAGCACCTGCTCGACGGCGGCGTCCCCGATGACGTGGAACCCGGCCTGGACCCCGGCCAGGGTACAGGCCCGTACGTGCTCGGCCAGAGCGCCCGTCTCGAACCGTAGGTGCCCGGCCGTCTCGGGACGGTCACTGTAGGGACGGCTCAGCGCGGCGGTGTGCGAGCCGAGGGCTCCGTCGCAGAACAAGTCTCCCCCCACGCCGGCCAGTCCCAGCTCACGCACCAGGTCCAGCCCGCCCCGCCCGGCGAGCTCACCCCAGTAGCCGATCACCCGGGGCCCGGGCTCGTCCGCGGCCAGCGCCAGCAGCCCGGCCAGGTCGTCGGCGCCGGAGACCTCCGGTCCGGCCATCTCGTGCAGGCTGCCGATGCCCAGGGCGGCGGCAGTGGCGCGGGTGGCCCGCTGCGCGGCGCCGCGCTGGACGGCGTCGACGGTGCCGTAGGCCGCCTGCCGGGCGGCATGGTGGGCGTCCAGGCGCAGCTGCCCGTCCGGGTCGAACCCCGGCAGAGCGGCGATGCCGGGCACCCGGTCCAGCAGTGCGGTGGAGACGGTGGCGGAGTGGACGTCGACCCGCGCCAAGTAGGCCGGCCGGTCGCCGACGACGCCGTCCAGGTCGTGGCGGGTCAGTCCTCGCCGCTCCGGCCAGCCGGTGTCGTCCCAGCCGGTGCCGAGCAGGATGCCCGACGGCGTCGCCGCGACGTGGGCCCGCAGCGCCGCGACGACATCCGCGACACTCAACCTCGAGTGAAGGTCGAGACCGGTGAGCGCCAGTCCGGTCGCCGTGGCGTGCACGTGCGCGTCGACGAACGCCGGGGTGAGCAGCGCTCCCTGCCCCGCGACCACCCGGGCCGCGGTGGGCGCGGCTGCGGCGGGCCCGAGCCAGGCGATCCGGCCGCCGTCGACGAGCACCGCCCGGCCGGTACGGTCGTCCACCGTCACGTCGGTGACCAGCAGGCTGCCGCCGTGCGCGCCGGGTCCGTTCACGTTCGTCGTCCCTTCCGTCGCGCATCGCCGTCGGCGCCCCGGGAAGGACACCACGGCGGCCGAGGACCGCTGTCCGCGGGGCCGCGTCCGGTGGCCGGAGGCCGCCCCCGGCGGTAGGCAGGACGGCGTGACGGCCGACGGCGCGGTCCTGCGCGCCCCCCGGTTGCGACTGCGGCCCTGGACGACGTGCCGCGACGACCTGGCGCGCCTGGTGGACCTCTACGGGCGCGAGGAGGTCACCCGCTGGCTGGGCGGCACGCCGTCGGTCCCCCCGGTCGAGCTGGTCGCGCGGTGGCGCGCGGTGGCCGAGGCGGACGACCGGTTCGGCGTCTGGGCGATCCAGCCCGACGGCGCCGCGACCGCGGCCGGCACGGTGTTGCTCAAGCCGCTGCCCAAGGGCGTGGGCGAGGTGGAGGTCGGCTGGCACCTGCACCCGGACTCCTGGGGTCGCGGGTACGCCACCGAGGCGGCGCGGGCGGTGATCGCCCGGGGGTTCGAGGCCGGCCTGCCGGAGGTCTACGCCGTCGTCCGGCCCGGCAACACCGCGTCGGTGGCGGTCTGCACCCGGCTGGGGATGACGCCGCTGGGGCGGATGCGCCGCTGGTACGACGTCGAGCTCGACGCCTTCCGGCTGGTGGCACCGGTCGTCGTCGACTGAAGGAGGACCCCCTGCCCCCCGCCGCTCGCAGGCTCGCGGCGGGGCCCTGCAGGGGGGCCGTCGTGGGCGGCGACCCAGGTTCTCGGGGAGTAACTCAGCGGGAGGAACGGCGGCGCAGCAGCCGGCGCGCCCGGGCGACCGGGTGCATCCTCGGGCGGGTGCCGCGCACGTCGGAGTGGTCCAGGCGCACGGCCTCCTCCGGCGTCGGCGCGGTGCCGCCCAGGTGTGCCGGCTGCCACCACAGGTCCTCGGGGCCGGCCGGTTGCTGGGGGTAGGTGCGCTGCGCCTCGTCGAGCAGCTCTTCCATGGCCGTGCGGACCCGCTCCAGCAGCTGGCGGGGTTTCTCCCCCGGCTCGAGGCGGATCGGCTCCCCGAGGACGACGGTGACCGCCACGTCGCGCGTGAACTGGATCCGGTGGTGCTTGGTGAACACCCGCTGGCCGCCCCACACCGCCGCGGGGATCACCGGGACGCCGGCGTCGATGGCCATCCGCGCGGCGCCGGCCTTGACCTCCTTGACGAGGAAGCTGCTGCTGATCGTCGCCTCGGGGAAGACGCCGACCAGCTCGCCGTCCTTGAGCGCGCGGACGGCGAGCTCGAAGGCGGCCGCCCCGGCCTTGCGGTCGACCGGGATGTGGTGCATGGCCCGCATGAAGGGCCCGGAGACGCCGTTGGCGAAGACCGAGGCCTTGGCCATGAACCGCACCAGCCGGTGCCGCGGCAGCGCCGCCAGGCCGAGGAAGGTGAAGTCCAGGTAGCTGACGTGGTTGCTGCAGATCACCGCGCCGCCGGTCGTGGGCACGTGCTCGGAGCCCCGGACATCGAAGCGGAAGCGCAGCAGCCGGAAGACGACCAGCACCAGACGGATGACCGAACGGTAGGGACCGTCGCGGGGCTCCGGGCGCGGGCCGAAGAGGTCCCGGCGGACGACGTCGCGCCAGCTGGCGGTGTACATGGCCGGACGATAACCGGCGACCACGGACGCCGCGCCTCCCCGGGTCAGGCGGTCCGCATGGCCTGTCCCCCGCAAGCGGGAGGTGCCCCCATCCGCGCCGGGCTCCGCTCCTCGCTCGCAGAGCTGGCTGCGATGCTCACCGGCTGTCGTCAGGCGTGCGTCGCCTCGACCGCCGCGCGCACCACGGCGGTCAGGTCGCCGGTCCCCTCATACACCCGGCGCTGGAGGTCGGCTCCGGTGCCCCGGTCCAGGACCGCGGCGACGCCGTCGGCGACCCGCTGCTCGTCCTCGGCCGCGGCCAGTGCCGGCCGCACGTGCTCCAGCAGGGCGGTCACGACCTCCGCGGCCGGCGCGGGGCGGCCCGTGGCGGGGTGCACGAGGTCCCCGGTCAGCCCCGAGCGGCTGGCCCGCCAGGAGGCCATGCGCACCACCTCGCTGCGGACGGCGGGCGCGGGCACCCCTGCCCGCCACTCCCCTGCCGAGGTCTCCACCAGCGCCCGGACCAGCCCGGCCAGCGTGACGGCGTCCTCGGCGCGCAGCGCGACATCGGCCACCCGCACCTCGACGGTGGGCCAGCGCTCGGACAGCCGGGCGTCGAAATACACCATCCCGGAGTCCACCATCGTCTCCGTCGCGAGCAGCTCCTCGACCAGCCGGTGGTAGGCGGCGGCGTCGGCGAACAGCTCGTTCGGTCCGGACGACGGCCAGCGGTTCCACGCCTGGGCCCGGTAGCTGGCGTGCCCGCTGTCCCGGCCCAGCCAGAACGGCGAGTTGGCGGTCAGCGCGGTCAGCACCGGCAGCCACACGCGGATCCGGTTGAGGACGGCCACGCCTTCCTCGTCGTCGGCCACGGCGACGTGCACGTGGCACCCGCAGGTCAGCTGGTCGACCGCGGTCAGGCCGAAGGTGTCGCCCATCTCGGTGTACCGCTTCCCCGGGGTGGCCTGCGGCTGGACCCGCACCGGGGAACTCGCCAGCGCGGCCACCCCGGCGCCGACGTCGCGGGCCGCGGCGGGCGGACGCCGCCGCCAGTGCCGCAGGTCGGCCGCGACCTCGTCCAGCCCCGTGCAGACGCGGGTGCCGAACTCCAGCTGCTGAGCCTTGAGCTCGGGCACCAGCCGGCCGGCCGGGTCACCGGCGTCGGCCGCGCCGTCCCCCCGCTCGGCCCGGTCGTGCTGCTCGACCGTCTCTCCCTCGCCGCGGCGAGCGGCCGCCTCGAGCGCGGCCGGCCCGCGCGGCACCGGCCGCCCCGACGGGTCGACGACCAGCAGCTCCTCTTCGACACCCACCGTCCGCACGCGAACCAGCATCGCCAGCGCCCTCCGGCCCCGCGCACCGAGGGCCTGAGACCCCGGACACGACTGGGGCGGGCTGGTCGGTGTTGACTGTCAACGGGTTGGGCTTGCCATGTTTTGTTTTTTTTAGCTGGGGATAACGGTAGAGTGAAGTCATGACCAAACGGTGGGAACCGCCGCTGCCGGCGATGCCGGCTCCTCCTCCGGAACGGGCGTGGCAGCGCCTGCCGGCCCCGCCGGGCTACGAGGTCCAGTGGCGCCGACTGGTCGACGCCGCACTCGAGGTTGGCATGGGACCGGACTCCCTCGTCGAGGAGGGCATGGACCCGATCGCCGCGGCCCGGGGATGGAAGCCGGCCACCGTTGCTCTCTACAGCAAGGTGGCCCGGTACGGCGGGATCGCGCTGCCGATGATGCCGACGCCGGAGCCTGACCCGCAGACCCTGGAGCTGCGGCCACTCTCCCAGATCAGGTCCGAGGATCCCGAGCACCTGCGCACCGTGGCGTGGTGCGCCCTGGCCCTGGGCTGGCCGGGGACGGTCGGCCAGTTCCGGTCGCTGCGCCGCGACCAGGTGCACCCGACCGCCCGGCGGGTCGTCGTCCGCACCGACGACGGCGAATGGTCGGTGCCCGGCGCGCTCACCGCGTGGCACGCCTGGGAGTCCTGCCGCGTCCGCTTCCCCGCGCTCGCCGACAGCCCGTGGGTGCTGCCGGCACTGCGCCGCGGCCCCGGCCTCACCTCGGCGGTAGGGGCGCAGCTGTCCACCCAAGCGCTGCAGGTGACCTTCGCCAAGCACGCCGTCCGCACGGCGCAGCACCTGCGCATGACCGCGCCCCCGTCACGGCGCGAGTGGGCCGAGGCGCTGGCCGTGCAGTACCTGACCCTCTCCTACGACTCCTACCGTCGACTGGCCCTTGCTGGGGGCGCGGAACCGGTCGCTCCTCGCGGCGCCGTGCGCGCCAAGCGCAGCGTCGCCCGGGCCGCGCGCCTGACCAGCTCCCCTCGTGGATAGTCATTGCCTGTGGTTGTATCGCCGTGTTGATGCACTTGCTAGGGATAACGGTCCTTGGTCGGGCATGCGGGGCAGGGTTCGGGGTGCGTCAGATCCGGTGCCGGGTCAGAGCAGCGCGAGCTGCTCTGCTGTGGGGCTCGGTGGTGTCGGTCGGGCGCCGGCGCGGGTCGAGGGCAGGCTGCCGGCGGGAAAGTCGCTGTCCCCGTCGCCCGGGATGCCGGCCGGTGTCCCGCCGCCGTCCACGCCACAGGCCGCTCCCCCGGCCTGCCGGTCCAGGCCGTACCGGATCAGCAAAGGAGCGACGCGCTGCGCCAGCCAGCTGCGGTACTCCGGCGCGACGACAGCGCCGCGGCGGTAGAGCTGCCGGTAGCGCGGCACGAGCTGCGGGTGCTCGCGGGCCAGCCAGGCAGAGAACCACTCACGGGCGCCGGGGCGCAGGTGCAGCGGGACGACGGTGACGCCGGTAGCGCCCGCTTCCGCGATCGCCCTCAGGGTGGCGTCGAGGTCGGCCAGCCGGTCGGTGAGGCCCGGCAGCACCGGGGCGAGGAACACCCCGCAGGACAGGCCGGCGTCGGTGATGGCGCGCACCAGCTCCAGGCGGGCCCGCGGGCTGGGCACCCCGGGCTCCAGCGAGACGTGCAGCTCGTCGTCCCAGATCGCCATCGAGACGCCCAACCCGATCGGGACGTCCCGGGCGGCGGCGGCCAGGAGCGGGAGGTCCCGCCGCAGCAGCGTGCCCTTCGTCAGGACGGAGAACGGCGTCCCGGAGCCGGCCAGCGCGGAGATGACCCCAGGCATCAGCCGGTAACGTCCCTCCGCCCGCTGGTAGGGGTCGGTGTTGGTGCCCAGCGCCACGTGCTCGCGCCGCCAGGAGGGCCGGGCCAGCTCCCGGCGCAGGACGTCGACCAGGTTGGTCTTCACGACCACCCGGCTGTCGAAGTCGCGGCCGGTGTCGAGCTCACGTCCTGCATATCTGCTTGAGTGCAGTTGCGCAGGTCAGCCGCCGATGAGCTCCTTGAGCGGGTGCGGGTCGGTGTCGACGGCCTGTTGCAGGAGTCGGTAGAACAGCAGGCCGCGGGCCTTTGACT
>JALYNA010000201.1 GCA_030773455.1 Actinomycetota bacterium | reverse complement strand
GTGCACCGTCCAGCCGCGGTCACCGTCGGCGGCGAAGACCCAGCCGCCCTCCGGCGTCGCCAGCGTCGCCCCGCCGGTGATGCCCTCGCGGGCCGCCAGCGCGCCGGTCACGTCGGCCAGCGCGGCCAGGCCGGACTGCAGCACCGACGGCAGGGGAGCGGGCGCGCCGCAGGGCACCAGGTCCAGCCCGTGCACCGCCAGCTCGTAGGCCTGCCCGAGGACGACGCTGAGCAGCGGCAGCGGGCCCACGACGGCGACCGCCGGCGCGACGTCCAGTCCCACGGGCTCCTCGGCCAGGTAGCGGTCGGTGGCGTCCCGGTTGCGCCGCAGCGCGGCGAGCACCTCCGCGCGGGAGGCGTCCCGGTGTGCCGCCGTCACCCGCGCGTTGGTCGCGTCGACGTCCGGTGGCGTCCCCGCCCCGCCGGCCCGGGCTGAGACGACGAGGTCGTGCAGGGCGGCGTGATCGTCCCAGCAGCCCAGGTGCACGCAGATCTCGTGCGCCCGCCAGCCGGGCAGCCGGGTGGGCCGCTCCAGGTCGACCGCGGAGGCCTGCTCGAGGAAGGTGTCCCACGCGCCGAGCACCATCGGGCCGACCGCCTCCCGCCCGGCGTCGGCCATGCCCCGGTCCTGGGGAGTGCCCCCGGTTCGCGCCATGCCCGCCTCCTACCCCGGGCGGACGACGCCAGGCGTGGCGTGGATCGCCCCGGCTGTGCACTCGCCACCCCGCGGGGGTGAGGCCGGTCAAGCCGCACGCGCGGCACGTCGATGGGAGGGCCATGGACGACAGGCCGGCCGAGGACCGCCGCCGCTCCCGCCGCGGCCGGGTACGCGGTCCCCGGACGGTGCTGCGCGCCGCCCTGTACCGCCAGCTGGCCGCCGACGACGACCGGGCCGCCTTCTGGGTCCGTCACGTGCGCCTCGGCGTCGCGCTCACCGAGGTCACCGCGCTGGCCGTGATCGGCTACGCGGTCCTGACCCCCGGCGACGCCGGCCGCACCGTCGTGCTCCTGAGTCTCGCCGGCATCGCGTTCCTCGCGGCTCCGCTGCTGCTCCTGTTGCCCGTGGCCGCGATGGTGCGCGATCGCCGCGGCAGCCTGCTCTTCTACGGCTGGAGCCTCTCGGTCACCGCGCTGATCACCATCGCCTCCCGCGTGGACGGCGGACAGCCCGCTGTTCGCGCTGCTGTTCATCACCCTCGGGTTCATGGCGGTGACCTATCCGCCGTGGGGTGTCGTCCTGATGGGCGCCGTGATGACCGGCGCCTACCTGGTCTGCGTGGCCGGCAGCGGCCTGGACCACTCGGCGGCGTTCATCGGAGTCGTCATGGCCGCCTACACGGTGCTCTGCGCCATGGCCTCGGCCAACCAGTGGGAGTCCCACGACCGTCAGCTGCTGCTGCTGCGCGCCTCCGAGGTGCTCGCTGCCACCGACCCGCTGACCGGCTGCCTCAACCGCCGCGCCTTCTTCGAGCGGCTCGACCGGGCGGTGGGCGGAGCCGCCGGCGGGTGGATCGTCTGCCTGGTCGACCTCGACGGGTTCAAGGGCGTCAACGACCGCGGTGGCCACGCCGCCGGGGACGCCGTCCTCGGGGCGGTCACCGCGGCGCTGAGCGGCGTGGTGCGGGAGGGTGACACGGTGGCCCGGCTGGGCGGCGACAAGTTCGCCGTCCTGGCCGCGGCGACGGCGGAGGATGGTGAGGTTCTCGCCGCCCGGGTGAGGGACGCTGTGGCCGCCGTCGGCGCCGGCTGCGGGGTCACCGCAAGCGTCGGCGTCACCGTCGTCCGACCCGGTGACGAGGGGCACGAGGTGCTCGGCCGGGCCGACCAGGCCATGTACCGGGCCAAGGGTGCCGGGGGCGACCGGGTGACCGCGCTGGTCCGGTGAGCAGGCGGGCACAGGCCCCCCGCACCCTCGGTGACCACTCTCCGTGAGCAGGTTCCGATACGTCCTGGTTCGCGCGGTCCGCATCTGTGGACCCACGGGGAGATCCTGTGGACGGTCTGTGGGGTGGCGGTGGACCATTGACAGCGGCCCGGCGCGCAGAGTGCGGCCCTGACCAGCACGTAGAGGTCGGATGCGTGACGGCTCCGTCACACCGGACCCAACCGTCCCGCCCGCACTGGCGCGATGGGGGCGCCATCGTGCACACTGTCCTCGGGCCCCCTGGTCCGTGACCGCCGAACACAGCCTGTCACCGAATCGATCGTCCGTTGGGGAAGACGAGACCGATCGAGTCGATGGAGGTACCCCGTGCAGCGACGGTCTACCCAGGGTGTCGTCTTCGTGCACGCCTGCCCGAAGGCGCTCTGCCAGCACGTCGAGTGGGCGCTCGAGCGCGTCATCGGCGCGCCGGTCTCCCTGTCGTGGGCCGACCAGCCCGCGGCACACGGTTCCTACCGTGCCGAGGTCGCCTGGACCGGTGCTCCCGGGACGGGCGCCAAGCTCGTCGCCGCGCTGCGCGCGTGGCCGATGCTGCGCTTCGAGGTCACCGAAGAGGCCAGCTACGGCAACGACGGCGAGCGCATGTCCTACGTGCCCGGCCACGGGGTCTTCCGCGCGCCCACGAGCGCCAACGGCGACATCGTCGTGAGCGAGCAGCAGCTGCGCTCCCTCGCCGCCGGCGCCACGTCGATCGAGGCGTTCCGCCACGGGGTCGACCAGCTGCTCGGCGCGGACTGGGACGCCGACCTGGAGGTCTACCGGCACGCCGGCGACGGCAGCCCGGTCACCTGGCTGCACCAGGTGGTGTGAAGAAGGATCCCGCTGCCCCCGCCGCTCGTAGAAGGACCCTCTCCCCGAGCCCTTCGCAAGCTCACGGCACGCCAGGAGAGGGCCGGGGACCCTGCAGCGGGGCCCTAGATTACGAACTGGCCACGACGGGACGGCAACCGCCCCGGCCTCGTCGTAGGCTCAGACCGGTCGTTCGGACGTCGTCGGGGAAGCGGCGTCCGGGCGACCAGACACTCCGCACACGACCGGGCCCGGCACCTCGAGCAGAGGTGCCG
>JALYNA010000200.1 GCA_030773455.1 Actinomycetota bacterium | reverse complement strand
CAGGCATAGGAAGCAATACCTACGTCCGGGCGCTCAAGACGTATGTATTGCTTCCTATGCCGAGGACCTCACACGAAGGGCGACGAGTACATCGCGAAGTAGACGGCGATGTAGTGGCAGATGGCGGCCACGACGGTCATCGCGTGGAAGACCTCGTGGTAGCCGAAGACGTTGGGCCAGGGGTTCGGCCGCTTGATCGCGTAGGCCACTCCGCCCAGGGTGTAGAGCACGCCGCCGACGGCCAGCAGCACCAGCGAGGTCACGCCGGCAATCTGCAGGATGTCGGTGAGGATGAAGACGGCGACCCAGCCCAGCCCGATGTAGAGGGGCACCCCGACCCACCGCGGCGCGGTCGGCCAGGTGAGTTTGAGGGAGACACCGGCCAGGGCACCGGCCCAGACGCCGCCGAGCACCCAGTAGCCGGTCGGCTCGTCGACCGCCAGCAGCGCGAAGGGCGTGTACGTGCCCGCGATGAACAGGAAGATCATCGAGTGGTCGAGCCGCTTCATGATCTTCCAGCCGCGCGGTGACCAGCGGCGCCGGTGGTACAGCGCGCTGATGCCGAACAGGCCGCAGACGGTGGCGCAGTAGACGGCGACCGAGAAGCCGGCGCGGGCGCCGAGCACCGACCCCAGCGGGATCAGCACGGCGCCGGCGACGATCGCGCCGAAGAAGGAGAACAGGTGCAGCCAGCCACGCATCCGCGGCCGGGTGTCGGGGTGGGTCCAGTCGCCGTCGCCGAAGTCGGCGGCCGTCCACGCCCGTTCGACGTGCTCGCCCTCGTCGACGACGGTGGCCACCGCGGGGCCGGCCGGCGCGTCGATCTGGGCGCCGTCGGCCTCGACCCGGACGGCCTCGACCCGGACGGAATCGCCCTCTCCTCGGGGGACGCTCATGCGCCGAGGCTACGCAGCCGTGGAGACGGCGGCGACGGGAGCCGGCTGTGAGTTCCCTGGCACCGGACGGCCTTCCCGCAGATCGCCGACGGGTGCGCGCGACGGCACCGCGTGGGCCTAGGGTGACCCACCGTGGGGGTGCGGCAGTGGGCTCGCGACGTCCTCACCCAGCTGTACGAACGCCGGCTCGCCCGGGCGCTGGAGGACGCGGCGATCCCGCGCCACGTCGGTGTGATCGTCGACGGCAACCGGCGGTGGGCGCGCGCCATCGGGCTGGAGGACCCCAACGCCGGCCACCGCCGCGGTGCGGACAAGATCGCCGGGTTCCTGGGCTGGTGCGACGAGGCCGGCGTCGAGGTGGTCACGCTCTTCCTGCTCTCCACCGACAACCTCTCCCGGCCCGAGCCCGAGCTGCTCCCGCTGCTGCGGATCATCGAGGGTGTCGCCGAGGACCTCGCCGCCCCGGACCGCCGCTGGCAGCTGCACCCGGTGGGTGCCCTGGAGCTGCTCCCGGCCGAGACGGTCGCCGTCCTCAAGCAGGCCGAGGAGACCACCCGCGACCGGCCGGGCGCGACGGTGAACCTCGCCGTCGGCTACGGCGGACGGCGGGAGATCGCCGACGCCGTCCGCTCGCTACTGGCCGAGCACGCCGAGCGGGGGACGACGCTGGACGAGCTGGTGGGCGTCCTGGAGGTCGAGCACATCGCCGAGCACCTCTACACCCGCGGGCAGCCGGACCCCGATCTGGTGATCCGCACCAGCGGCGAGCAGCGGCTCTCCGGTTTCCTGCTCTGGCAGACCGCCCACTCGGAGTTCCACTTCACCGACGTCTACTGGCCGGACTTCCGCCGCGTGGACTTCCTCCGGGCGCTGCGCGCCTACGCCGCCCGGCACCGGCGCTTCGGCGGCTGAGAAACTGCCGGTCATGGCCCGCCCGCTCGACGTCCCCCTGGAGTACGTGCGGCTCGGGCTGCGCTTCGACCGGCTGGAGTCAGGCTTCGTCGACGCCTACACCGGCGACAAGCGGATCCGCGCCGCAGTGCAGGACGAGCCGGCGCCCACCCCACAGGGACTGCGCGACCAGGCCCGCGCGCTGCTGGAGGAGCTGGCGTCGTCGGACCTGCCCGCCGACCGCAGCGCGTTCCTCCGCGGTCAGCTCACCGGCCTGGAGTGCAGCGCCCGGAAGATGGCCGGCGAGCCGGTGCCCTTCCTCGACGAGGTGCGCGCCTACTTCCAGGTCGACCTCACCCTCGGCGACCCGGCCGCGTACGCCGCCGCGCACGCCGAGCTCGAGGCGCTGCTGCCCGGCACCGGTCCGCTGGCCGACCGCTACGGCGCGCACCGGCGCCGCGAGGAGTGCCCGCCGGAGCGGCTGGCCGAGGCGGTGCACGCCCTGTCCGGCGCGCTGCGCGACCGGGTGCGCGCCGAGTACGGGCTCCCCGAGGTGGAGACGGTCCGCTACGAGGTGGTGACCGACCAGCCGTGGTCGGGGTTCAACTACTACGAGGGCGACTACCGCTCCCGCGTCGCGATCAACGCCGACCTGCCGCACCGGCTGGGCCAGCTGCCGCACCTGGTCGCCCACGAGGCCTATCCCGGCCACCACACCGAGCACTGCCGCAAGGAGCTGGGCCTGGTCGAGCGCCGCTCCCGCCCCGAGCACACCGTCTTCCTGGTGAACACTCCTGAGTGCCTCATGGCCGAGGGGCTGGCCGACCTCGGCGTGCAGGCCGCGATCGGCGACGGCTGGGGACCGTGGGCGGCCGAGGTGCTCGGCGACCTCGGGCTGCACGTCGACGGGCACCTTGCCGAGCGCATCGCCGCGGCGGCCGCGCCGCTGAACCGGGTGCGCCAGGACGCCGCCGTCCTGCTGCACGACCGCCGCGCCGGCGAGGACGAGGTGGCCGCCTACATCCAGCGCTGGTCGCTGGTCAGCGCCGAGCGGGCCCGCCAGCAGCTGCGGTTCCTGACCCACCCGCTGTGGCGGGCCTACATCACCACCTACGTCGAGGGCTTCGACCTGCTCTCGCGGTGGCTGGACGCCCGTCCGGCCGACCAGCCCGTCGCCGACCGCTTCGTCCGACTGCTCGACGAGCCCCTCACCCCGGCCACCGTCGCCGGCGAGCTGCGGACCGGCTGAGCGGTGGGGCGGCGCAGCCCGGAGGAGGCCCGGGACCTGGGCCTGTGGACGGCGGGGTGGCTGGCCGTGCTGCTCGTCGGCGGGCTGTGGTGGGTGGGCGACCTGAGCCTGCAGTGGCCGGTCCTGCT
>JALYNA010000199.1 GCA_030773455.1 Actinomycetota bacterium | reverse complement strand
CATCGTCACCGGCGCCGGCGACACCGGCCGGGCCGTCGTCGAGCACGCGGACGTCGACAAGGTCGCCTTCACCGGGTCGACCGAGGTGGGCCGCTCCATCGCCCGCGCCGTCGCCGGCACCCGCAAGAGGCTCACCCTCGAGCTCGGCGGCAAGGCGGCCAACATCGTCTTCGACGACGCCCCGATCGACCAGGCCATCGAGGGCATCGTGCGCGGCATCTTCGCCAACCAGGGCCACGTCTGCTGCGCCGGCAGCCGACTGCTGGTGCAGGAGTCGGTCCACGACGAGGTGGTCGCCGCGCTGCAGCGGCGCATCGGCACGCTGCGCCTGGGCGACCCGCTGGACAAGAACACCGACATCGGGGCGATCAACTCCCCGGTGCAGCTGGACCGGATCCGGGAGCTCGTCGATATCGGCGAGGCCGAGGGGGCGAGTCGCTGGCAGCCGGCCTGCGAGCTGCCCGAGCGGGGCTTCTGGTTCCCGCCGACCGTCTTCACCGACGTCTCCCCCGCGCACCGCATCGCCCGCGACGAGGTGTTCGGGCCGGTCCTGTCCGTGCTCACCTTCCGCACGCCCAATGAGGCTGTCGCCAAGGCCAACAACACCACCTATGGGCTGTCGGCCGGCGTGTGGACCGAGAAGGGCTCGCGGATCCTGGCCATCGCCGACCGGCTCCGTGCCGGCGTGGTATGGGCCAACACGTTCAACGAGTTCGACCCGACGTCGCCCTTCGGCGGCTACAAGCAGTCCGGTTACGGCCGCGAGGGCGGCCGCCACGGCCTGGCCGCGTACCTGGAGCGTGCCGAGTGAGCGAGCTGGCGAGCTCACCGATGAACACAGCAGTGCCGCGAACGCGGCCGACGAGCGCCAGCGAGGAGGACAAGTGAGCGACCGTCTCGCCGTCCGCAAGACCTACAAGCTGTACGTGAACGGCGCCTTCCCCCGCTCGGAGTCCGGCCGCACCTACGAGGTCACCGACGCCCGGGGCGGTTTCCTCGCCAATGCCGCCTGGGCCTCGCGCAAGGACGCGCGGGACGCCGTCGTCGCCGCCCGGTCCGCCTTCGCGCGGTGGTCCGGCGCGACCGCCTACAACCGGGGCCAGGTGCTCTACCGGGTCGCCGAGGTGATGGAGGGCCGCGCCGCCCAGTTCGCCGAGGAGGTCGCCGCCGGCGAGGGACTGTCGTCCTCGAGGGCGCGTGCCGCGGTCGAGGCCGCCGTCGACCGCTGGGTCTGGTACGCCGGGTGGACCGACAAGCTCGGCGCCGTCCTCGGCGGGGCCAACCCGGTCGCCGGGCCCTACTTCGACTTCTCGCTGCCCGAGCCCACCGGCGTCGTCGCCGTCCTCGCCCCGCAGCGCTCCTCGCTGCTGGGCCTGGTCAGCGTGCTCGCCCCCGTGCTGGCCGGCGGCAACACCGCCGTCGTCGTCACGTCGTGGACGCGGCCGCTGCCCGCCGTCACCCTCGGGGAGGTGCTGGCCACCAGCGACGTCCCGGGCGGGGTGGCCAACCTGCTCACCGGGGACGCCGGGGAGATCGGCCCGTGGCTGGCCGAGCACGACGACGTCGACGCCATCGACCTCACCGGGGCCCCCGCCGACCGAGCGATGGAGCTCGAGCGGCTCGCCGCGGGCAGCATCAAGCGGGTCGTGCGGCCGCCCGCCGAGGAGCCGGACTGGTCGGCCGACCCGGGCCTGACCCGGCTGACGCCCTTCCTGGAGACCAAGACCGTCTGGCACCCCATGGGTCTGTAGAACGGCCCCGTCCCGGGTGGCCCTCTCCTGGCGTGTCCTGAGCGTGCGGAGGACTCGGGGAGGGGGTCCTCCACCTGGGAAGGGTGGCGAGGACGGGGTCCCCCATCGGGCAGGATGGGGCCCGTGGCCCGGCCCAGCATCGTCCCCATCGCCCTCACCGTCGACGACCGGACCGGTTTCACCCTGTGGGCCCCGCCGTGGGAGGAGGACGGCGAGGAGTGGCAGGCCTTCCTCGGCACCTCCGAGGACGACCGCACCCGCGTCCACCTCTTCCCCACGCCCGCCTCGCTGGCTGCCTTCTGCCGCACCCGCAGCGACCACGACCTCGCCGACCACCCGGTCTGGCCGGTCGTCACCGGGCTGGGCGCCGCGGACCTGACACCCGGCGACGACCACCGCTACGACCTCGACGGCGTGTACGACATCGTCGCGGAGAACCCCGACCGGTGGGCGGTCGAGGAGCTGGCCGCAGACATCGACATCGTCATCCGGCTGGCCGAATGCCTCGACACCAGCGACGACGAGGACGTCGACGACGAGCTGAGCGACCCCGACGTCGACGACGACATCGAGGTGGAGCGCCGCCCGGGCGGGGACGGCGCGCGCGGCGGGGAGTTCGGTGCGCTGGCCGAGCTCGTCGCGCGGCCGGAGATCGGCTCGCTCGGGCTCGGCGTCGAGGCCTTCGTCGGCCGCTCCGGCGAGGACGCCTGGGCAGGCGTCGGCAGCGCGCTCGACGACCTGTGGGAGGACGTCCTCGACGAGCTGGGGGCACACCTGGACTGGACCGGTGGCGGCACGGTCACCGTCCAGGAGTACCCCTCGGCGGCCGAGTCCGACGAGGGCGGGTACGACGACGAGGACGACCCGGAGGACGACGCCCCGGTGGCCCGCCCGGCCGGCGGCGCGACCGCCGCCGCGGCAGCGGCCGGCGTGAGCACCATTGCCCGTCCCGGCCGGATCGCCGCCCCGCGCGCCGCGGTCGCCGACGCCGCGGCGTTCTGGGAGGCGGTCGGCATCCTGCCGGTGGAGGTCGTTGTGCCGGAGGGCGCCGGCGTCACGCTGCGCTGCTACGTCGACGACCGCGCCCGCTTCCTCGGCCGGGACGGCGAGGTGTTCCTCTTCGCCTCACCCGCCGACCTCACCCGCTTCTGCCGCGGCGACGAGGCCCACGACCTCACCGAGATCGCCTCCTGGCCGGAGGTCGCCGACACCGACACCCCGCCGCTGCCGGCCGACGAGGACCGCTACGACCTCACCGAGACCACCGAGGTGCTGGCCGAGGTCGCCGGCGGCGCAGCCGGGCTGGTCGACCACCGGGTCCTGGCCCAGCAGGTCGAAGGGGTCCGCGACGTCGCCGAGTACGCCGGGCTGACCCGCGTCGACGAGCTGCTGCGACCTGACGCGCCACTGGGCCGGTTGGTCACCCGGGGTGAGCGGGAGCCCGACGCCCCGCTGCGCGCCGAGGACGCCGCGGCGGTGCGCCCGGCGTGGGACGAGGTCGTCGCCGAGGTCAGCGGCGCGCTGGTCCTCCGCCCGTAGATTCCCTGAGGCGTAGGAAGCAATACCTACGTCCGGAGGCTCAGGGCGTAGGCATTGCTTCCTATGCCCCTACCTCCCTAGGAGGCCGACGAACGGCAGCGGCCGGCCCCGGGGAACCGGGAC
>JALYNA010000198.1 GCA_030773455.1 Actinomycetota bacterium | reverse complement strand
CTTCCTCGGCCGCTCTGCGGGCCGCCTCCTCGGCCGCTCTGCGGGCCGCCTCCTCGGCCGCTCTGCGGGCCGCCTCCTCGGCCGCTCTGCGGGCGGCCTCCTCGGCCTCGATCTGCCGCTGCCGCTCGGTCCGGGCGGTGCTGTTCCGTGCGGCCGCTGCGTCGAGCCGCCGCTCCACGGCCTCCATCCGGGCGCGGGAGCGTCCCAGCTCACCGGCGTCGTAGGCGACCAGCGGGAAGGCACGGACGTCGCCGTCCAGGATGCCGAGGACGCTCCCGGCAGTGGCGGCCGCTGCAGCGAGCTCGGTCGCGTAAGAGTCGAACTGGTCGAGTCCGGCCGTCGCGGCAGGCGCCTGCTCAATCGTCTGGGTCGCCACGGTCTCCGCCTGCTCGACCAGCACGGGGAGGGTGCACTCAACCTCGGCTGCGTAGAGGCCCCGACCGGCGTTCCGGGCCTCGGCATGGGCTGCCTGCACCGGCGGCAGGTACTCCGTGTTCGGCGCGACGGACATCGGGACGCCGAGGCCGGCGCGGGTGATCTCCGCGTTGACGAGGTCACTCCCGACGAAGACCGCGGCCAGCTCGCGGCCGTAGTTGTCCCGGGTGTCCTGGTCCCACTCGAGGCGGACCTCCGTGCCCACGGGCAACCGCTGCTCCAGCCAGTCCGACGCCTCGGGGCCGAGGCACTCGACCGGCTCCTCCGGGTCGACCGACTCCGGGGTGTCCACGTTGAGCAACCGCACGCGGTGCGTGGCCCCGTCATAGTCGACGTCGATGGTGTCGCCGTCCACCACCTCGACGACCGTTGCGGACGTCGTGTCGTCCACGACGGCGTGGACCGCGCCCCCGGCGGCGACCACGGCCGCGACAACCACTGCCGTCGCCGTCTTGTGCGCACCCGCGATTGCGAGCAGTTGCTTCACGTGCCTCCCTCGTCCGCCTCGGACACCGAGCCGCGCCAGGCTAGGAGAGGACTCCGTCAGGATGGGGGGACGACGGCGGTCGGCCACCCGCACGGGTGAGCAGCCACCAGGCGCTACGGCCCGCTGACGGTCGCCATCTCGACCAGCCGGCACAGGGCATTGACCTGACGCAGCTGCTCCGGCGTCCGGACGGCGGCGTCCAGCAGCTCCTCGCTCATGACCACGACCGCCAGCGCCTTGGCCCGGGAGACCGCGACGTTGAGCCGGTGCAGGTCGTAGAGGAACGAGACGCCGCGCGGGGCGTCCTCTGCGCTGGACGACGTCATCGAGTACACGACGACCGGCGCCTCCTGCCCCTGGAACCTGTCCACGGTGCCCAACCGGGCGCCGTTGGGCAGCAGCGCGCGGATCCGCGCGACCTGGTTGTTGTACGGCGCGACCACCAGCACGTCGTCCGGCCCGATCATGGACCGGTCCCCCGAGGCGTCGACCCAGCCCACGCCCTGCAGCGACCGCCACAGCTCCGCGACGGCCGCCGCCTCGTCGTCCGACGCGGCCGCCGACGGACGCGTGTGCCGCACGAACCGGACGGCGAGCCCGCTGGCCCAGCCGTCCACCGCGATCCGGTCGCGGCCGGCCGCCGACTCGAGCCGCCCCTCGTACGCCAGGTCGGAGACGAACGCGGTGAGCGCCGGGTGCATCCGGTAGGTGCGGTCGAGGAAGACGCCGCGGTCCTCGGGCACGGTCGGGTGCCCGTCGAGCAGGTGCTCGAGCGCCGAGAGCCCCGACTCCCCCGGGTGCACGCCCTGCGTCGGCTGCGCCAGCTGCTGCGGGTCGCCGAGCAGCACCAGCGACTTCGCCGCCCATGCCACGGCGACTGCGTTAGCCAGCGAGAACTGCCCCGCCTCGTCGACCACCAGGACGTCGACCGCCTCGGCCAGGTCCGCCCTGCACCAGAACCACGACGTCCCGCCGACCAGGTTCGCCGACCCGTCCCGCAGCCGGGAGGCCACGTCGGCCGAACTGGTCGATCACTTCACGCCCGGCGCTCCGCACGCCTGGTGCTCGTCGCCCTTCTGCAGCGCCGGCCGGCCGACCGCCCGCAGCACGTTGCCGATCACCGCGTGGGACTGTGCCGTGACGCCGACCTTCTTGCCGGCGTCCAGCAGCGCCCGGATCAGGTGCGATGCCGCCCGCGTCTTGCCGCTGCCGGGCGGCCCCTGCACGGCGAGCACCTCGCCGTCCAGCGCCAGGCCGAGCCGGACGACGGCGTCGCCGGCCTGCTCCCCCAGCAGCCGGCGGGTGTCCGCGGGGACGACGCGGTCCAGCAGCGCCTGCCCGAGACAGGGCCGGCCGGCGAGGACGGCGTCCGCGGTCGCGACGATCGCCGCCCGGAGCTGCTTGTCGTCCAGCGGCCCCTCCGGACCGAGCCCGCGGACGGCGCCCGGCTGCTTGGTGCTCTTGACGACGACCCGGCCGCCGACGGCGTCCAGCTCGCGGACCTCGCCGACCCGCGCCCGGGTGTCGACGTCGAAGGCCTTCGACCCGACCGAGAGCTTGGCGTCCTGCGGCGGAAAGGTGAACTCGTAGAGCCTGCTGCGCTTCTCGGTGCCGACCTCGACCGCGGCGGACAGCCCGCCGAGCGCCGTCCGGTCCTCGACGAGCTGCTCGTCCTCGAAGTCGCCGCGGCTGAAGAACTCCCACCAGCCGGGCCGGGCCTCGCGGCGGTGCCACTGCACCAGGTCACCGAGCAGCCCGTGCCCGGCGTCCTGCAGCCGCTCGACGAGGGCCAGCTCCGCGACCTCGGCGTCCGACCGCGGGGCCGGCGCGGTGACCTCGGGCAGTGCCGGCCGCGGCAGCTCGCCGTGCAGCGCCTCCAGCTCGGCCCGCTCGATCTCTAGCCAGTCGTGCAGCTCGCGGGTGGAGTCGACGTCGTCCCGGTTGTAGTCCTCGATCGACTTGAGGCGCGCCGGGTCGCGGTCGATCAGCCACTTCTCGTACTCGACGACGCTGCTCATCGCGTCGGCGACGTCGCCGGTGTGCGCCCGCCCGTAGAAGGCCTCGACCTTCTTGATCGAGTAGGACTCCGTGCTGATCCGCATCGACTGGCGGACGACGGGATAGAGGTCGACGAACCGCTCGGCGCGCAGCAGCTGGTCCAGCTCCGCCTCGCGGACGCCGTACCGCCCGGTGAGCCGCTTGAGCGCGCTGACCTCGTAGGCGGCGTAGTGGTAGACGTGCATGCCGGGGTCTTCTCGCCAGGCCTCGACGACGCGGTCGACGAGGTCCTCGACCATGCGGCGTTCCTCGGCGGCGTCGTGCGCCCACAGTGCGGTGAAGGCACCGGTGCGGTCGCCGAGGCCGGCCAGGTACTCCAGCCCCTCGCCGTCGCCGGCGAGCGGATCGCCCTCGAAGTCGAGGTAGCGGTCGCCGGGGCTGGGCTCGGGGAGGCGGAGCAGCCCCTGGGCGGTCTGCGGGGGAAGCAGCGTGCGGGTGGGGACGCCGGCCGCGCGGCCGCGGAGCTGCTCGCGGGCCTGCTCGCGCAGCCGCTCGCGGGTGCCGCGGCCGATGCCGGTGGCCTTGAGGACGTCGTCGTCGGCCTCGGCGAGTTCGGCCAGCGTGGTGACGCCGACGTCGAGCAGGGCGGCGCGGTGGTCGCGGCGCATGCCGGCGACCAGGCTGAGGTCGTCGTTCTCGCGGAGCTCGGTGGAGCAGCGCGGCTGCCAGGTGCACTGGTCGCAGTGGGCGACCGGGACGGGCCCGGTGGGCGTCGGCTGGGCGATGAAGCCCTCGAGCCGGGCGCGGGCGCGGCGGGCGTAGGCGGCGACGTCCACCAGCCGCCACGGCCGGGTCTCGCCGTCCCCGGTGACGACGCAGATCCGCTCGGGCGCGCGGCCCTGCAGGGTGGTGAGCCGGTCGGCGTAGGTGGCCATCTGCAGCAGCGCGGGCACCTTGATCCGGCGGGCGAGCTTGGCGTCGGCGACCTCGTAGGACCACTCCCCCAGCTCGGACGGCGCCGCCGTCTTCAGCAGGAAGTCGGCCTCGCCACCCCAGGTGCCGTCGGACAGCGTCGCCTGGTGGACGGCGTCCACGCCGGCGCGCATCGCCTCGAGCGTCGCGGCCTCGCGGCGGGCGCCCGACAGCCGGGCCACGGTGAGCCCCTGCTCCTCCAGCGACTCCAGGTAACGCAGCTCGTGCGCGACGCCGAGGTCGGCGACGAGCACCGTCTGGTCGCTGGCACCCTCGGCCGGCGGGTCCAGTCGGCGGTCGGCCACCTGCAGGTTGAGCGCGGTGAGGTGGTGGCACTCCTGGTGCCGGGTCAGGTCGCTGGGGCTGAGGACCAGCTGGCCGTCGAGGCGGTACACGGGCGTCAGACCTCGGCGGGCAGGGATGAGTGCGACAACGTTCCCCCGTGGTGCATCGTGCAGGGCCTCGGAAAGGTTGTCACGGACGGCGCCCTCCCCGGAACCTCCCGCGCCGGACGTGACTCACAGTCACTCGACGAGGCCACCGGGGCCCCTCCTGCCGGGCTCCCGTCGTCAGCCAGCTGCGGAGGGCCTCGGTAAGGCGCGGCAGTGCTGCCGGGGTCCGCGGCCAGCGACGCGCGAGGCGGGCGGCTGGGCGGTCACAGGCCGAGATGGACGCGCAGTTGTCCTTCGATGCGGGTCGTCTCGCTCGGCGCGAGCAGCCCGCGGCGCCGACGGCAGCGCCCACGAGCCACCGCCTGGACGCCAGTGATGTCGACGTATGACTCGTCGTATCGGGTGCGACCGGCGTCGGCGCCCAGCGGGATGTGCGTGAGCGACGGCCCAGTGGTCCCCGTGACCGGTAGGACGACGACGCGGCAGAGCCTGCTGTTCAGGGCGTTGACGCTCATGACGACAGCCGGGTGCACGCCGAAACCGGGGAACGCGACGTCCCACACCTCACCACGCAGCGGTTGCGGTAGGGCCACGGGTCAGGACGCGTCCGCGTCGTCCGGCTCTTCCGCCACCACGCCGATGGGCAGGGGCGGCTCCTCCTCGCCGTAGAACTCGTCCACGCTGCGCGCCATGCGCTCCTCAGCGGCCCGCTGGTGCAGCAATTGCAACGCTGCCTTGACGATCTGGACCTGCTGGACGAGCTGCTGTGGTTCGGTACCGACTACGGGCCCGGTGATCCGCTGCGCTGGAGCCCGATGGCCGTGGAGATCCTGCTGGCCGACTGGATCCCGCGGAAGGTCGTCGCGGACTTCGCGTCCCTGGCGAAGGCGCCGGCCGTCCTGCGCGGGTTGATCGGGTTCAGCCACGCGGAACGCGGCATCCGCCCGGGGCTGACCGAGGAGACGCTGACCGCCGTCGACGAGCTGGAGCCCGAATACCAGGAGACGATCCGCACGCTGCGGCCCCAGGGGCCGGAGGCACTACTGGCCGCGGTCGGCGCTCTCGACCCGGAGGGCCCGTGGCCGTTGCCGGGGGACCCCAGGGCGGAGTTCGCCGCCCTCATGCGGGAGGAGTTGGGCCGGACCGTCGGCGGCGGGGCTGCGCTGGACCGGCTCGACGACACGCCGCTGCCGGACGAACGGTTCCGCTGGGACGGCGTGCCGGACGAGGCGCGGGAGTGGGTGGCGGAGGTCCTGGAGCTCGTCGACCGCTTCAGCGACGAGCTCCTCGGTGTCGAGCTGCAGACGGCGGCCCGCCGACTGCTGGCCGCGGTCGCGGCGGCCGATCCCGCGCCGGTGCGCCGCGGCAAGGCCGAGAGCGTGGCCTCGGCCATCTGCCGGATCGTGGTCAAGGCCAAGACGCCTTCTCGGACACCGGTCTCGCCGTCAAGGACCTGGCGAGGTGGTTCGGCGTCGGGCCCACCACTCCCGCGCAGCGCGCCAAGCCGATCCTGTTGGTCCTCGGCGTCGATCCGTCCGGATTCCCCTACGGGCTCTCGCCCCTCGGCTCCCCCGACTACCTCACGGCCGCCACCCGGGCCGAGGTCATCGCGGCGCGGGACCGCCTGGGCTGAGCCGCCCCCACGGTCGGCCGGGGCCTCGGGACCTCGGCCGGCGGGCCGACCTTGATGTACCTAGGTCGGGTAGGTACATTTCCGCTGTGGAGACGATCGGGCTGCGAGAGCTGAACCAGAACCCGTCGAGAGCGGTGGCGCGGGTCCGTGCCGGCGTGACCGTCGTCGTGACCGACCGGGGTCGCCCGATCCTGCGC
>JALYNA010000197.1 GCA_030773455.1 Actinomycetota bacterium | reverse complement strand
CGGCCCCGCTCAGCGCGTTGGCGATGAGCAGCACCGTGCCGTCGGTGTGGTCGAGCACGGCGAGGTCGGTGACCAGCATGAGCGCGAGCTCGGGCATGCCGAGGTCGTCGGTGCTGGTGACCGGCAGCCGCTCCAGCCTGCGGACGACGTCGTAGCCGAGGTAGCCCACCAGGCCGCCGGTCAGCCGGGGCAGGTCGGGGCGGCGCGGCGAGCGCAGCCGGCGGGCCAGCGTGCGGACGGCGGCCAGCGGGTCCCGCGGGAGGTCGTCGGTGAGGCCGGGCAGCTCCTCGCCCAGCCACAGCGCGGCGCCGTCCCGCTCGGTCAGCACCCCGGCGCTACGGACGCCGACGAAGCTGTACCGGCTCCACTGCTTGCCCTGCTCGGCGGACTCCAGCAGCACCGTGCCCGGCCGGTTGCCGGCGAGCTTGCGGTAGATGCCGACCGCGGTCTCCCCGTCGGCGAGCAGCCGGCGGGTGACCGGAACCATCGGCTGGTCCAGGGCGGCGAACGCCTCCCGCGACGGGGTGGTCTCACCGAGCCGCACGGGAGACCTCCAGTTCGCGGTGGAAGCAGCTGCGCTCGCCGGTGTGGCAAGCCGGACCCTCCTGGTCGACGAGCACCAGCAGCGCATCGCCGTCGCAGTCCAGGCGGACGTCGCGGACCCACTGGCGGTGCCCGGAGGTCTCGCCCTTCACCCAGTACTCGCGCCGGCTGCGCGACCAGTAGGTGGCCCGGCCGGTGGTGAGGGTGCGCCGCAGCGCCTCGTCGTCCATCCAGGCGACCATGAGCACCTCACCGGTGTCGTGCTGCTGGACGACGGCGGCGACCAGCCCGGCGGGGTCGCGGCGCAGCACTGCTGCGACCGCGGGGTCCAGGGCGGACTCGGCGGCGGGGACGGCGGACATGGGCCCGATCGTCCCACCCGCCGCCGGCCGGCCGGGTCACCGGTGCGGTGTCGTCCCCCGGTCGGGCCCGCTGGCGAACCACGCCCGCGAGGCCGGGCCCGAGGCCAGCCCGAGGGCGACCGCCGGCGCGGCGGCGAATACCAGCATGAGGACCAGCAGCATCCCCGCTCCCGAGTCGAACGCTCCCAGCAGCCGCACCGCCCAGTAGGCGCCCAGTGCCAGCTGCAGGGCGAACGCCGCGACCAGGATCCAGCGGGACAGGGGCCGGCGGCGGGAGAACGCCAGGACCCCCCCGGTGACCAGGGCGACCACCGAGACCAACTGGACAGCGGTGAGCACGCCCACCTCGCCGGCCAGGGCCGCGCCGTCGGCGGGGAAGCCGGGCTGGCCGGCGGCCATCGAGAACGCTGCTCCCAGGAGCTGCAGCTAGGCGGTGGCGAGGGCGACTCCCGCCGCCTGCACGAAGGCGAGCACCGCGGCGCCGATGACCTGCCCCGGACGCTGCGGCCCCTGCGGAGCCGGCGGCCAGGGGTGTGGCCACGGCTGCCCGTACGGGGCGGCCGCGGGGGGCCAGCCCCACGGGTCGGGCCGGTACGGCGCCGTCAGCGGCGGCCCGGCGTAGGGGGCGCCCGGCTCGGTCTCCGTCGCCGGGTCCGACCACGGGTTGGGCGGGGTGCTCACACCATCCCCCGTTCGCTTCCGCGGGGCGCTGCGCTACCGGCTCGTGCCGTCCGCTGCTGTCCACTCACATTGCGCCCGCCGATGCCCGGCCGACGAAGACCTCGCCGCCGAGCCGCAGTGCCAGCTGCAGCTCCGGACGCCCGCCGATGACCCGGTTCGTTCCGGTGACCAGCTCGGCAGGGCGCCGGCGACGACGAAGTCCGAACCGTTGCACACAGCGCCGACGCTAGCGGCCCCCGGCGACCATGGCGCCGGAACCGCCGATCAGGCACCCGATGTGGTCAGCGCGCCATGATCGGAGCCCGCGGGGAGGGACCGGGCGGTGGCCCAGCTCCGCACCGGAGGCAGCAGCGTTAGCGCGAGGGTCAGCACCGGGGCCGCCGCGACCAGCTCCAGCGGCGACGGGGTCTGGCGGTACTCGGACCACAGACCGGCCAGCGCGAGGAGGGGCAGCATGCCCGGTAGCGACGCCAGCGCGAGCAGCAGCCACCCGCGGCGCCGCAGCAGGCGCACGGCTCCCCAGGCCTGCGCGACGGAGGCCGCGACGAGGGCGAGCACCCACCACTCGCCGCCGCGGCCGTCCCCGTCCAGCCCGCCGAGGGTGGCCACGAGGAACGACATGACGGCGGTGAGGGCCGCGCCGACGAGGCCGAGCACGCCGACGGCCAGGGCGAGGACGGGCGGACGGGGGCGGGACGGGACCGGGATCTGCTCCATGACCGCACGCTAGGGCTGGGAGGCGGCCCTCCGGATCGGGGTAAGCCCTGGTCTCCGGGCGGACACACGGCCGCTCAGGGGACCGGCTCCGGTTCGCCCGCCGACGAGCGGCGCCAGGAAGCGTGCAGCCGCGCGTACGGGCCCTCGGCGTCCACCAGCTCGGCGTGCGAGCCCCGCTGGACCACCCGGCCGGCGTCGACGACGAGCACCTCGTCGGCCCGCTCGGCGGTGGAGAGCCGGTGGGCGATGGTGAGGGTGGTCCGCCCGTCGGTGAGCCGGTCCAATGCCTGGGTCAGCCGGCGCTCGGTGGCCGGGTCGACGGCGCTGGTGGCCTCGTCGAGGACGAGCAGATCGGGGTCGGCGACGTAGGCGCGGGCGACGGCGACCAGCTGCCGCTCCCCCGCCGACAGCGACTCGCCGCGCTGGCCGACCCGCGTGGCCACGCCGTCGGCCAGCCCGGCCACCCAGTCACCCAGGCCCAGCTCCTCGAAGGCGGCGCGCACGTCGGCGTCGGTCAGGCCCGGCCGGCCGTAGCGCACGTTGTCGGCGACGGTGGCGTCGAAGAGGAAGCCGTCCTGCGGCACCATGACCACCCGCTGCCGGAGCGAGGCGAAGGCCACCTGGTCCAGCGGGATCCCGGCGAGCAGCACCCGCCCCTCGGTGGGGTCCATGAGCCGGGTGACCAGCTTGGCGAGCGTCGTCTTGCCCGAGCCGGTCTCGCCGACGACGGCGACGCGGCGGCGCGGCGCGATCTGCAGGTCGACGTCCTCCAGCGCGGGGCGCGTCCCCGGCGCGTACCGGAAGGTCACGTGCTCGAACCGCACGCCCAGCGGCGTGTGCGGCAGCTCCCGGGCCGACGCCGGGTCGGCGACGGCCGGGTCGCGGACGTCGGGTTCGGTCTCCAGCACGTCGAGCACCCGGCGGAAGCCGGCGATGGCGTTCTGCGCCTCGTTGAGCACCTCGCTGGCGGTCTGCACCGGTGCGACGAAGAGCGTGACGAGGAAGAGGAACGCGACGAGGGTGCCGGGGGTGAGGTCGCCGTCCAGACCGATCCGGACGCCGACGACCACCACGGCGACGTTGGCGACGGCGGCCACGAACTCGCCGCTGACGAACACCGCCGCGGTGGTCCGCTGCGCGCGGACCTGCGCCCGGTAGTGCCGGTCGACGGCGCGGTCCAGGCGGGCCGCGGTGCGCGCGCGGATGCCGTATGCGCGCACGGTGGCGGCGCCGACGACGGACTCCGACACCGCGGCCAGCACGTCGCCGACCCGCTCGCGCACGAGCCCGTGGACGACGGCCAGCCGCGCGGCGAAGTAGCGGACGGCGACCGCCAGCGGCACGAAGCACAGCAGCACGACGAGGGTCAGCTGCCAGGAGTAGACGGCCATGACGACGGTGGCCACGAGCAGCTGCCCGAGGCTGACCACGCCGAGCACGCCGCCCCACTGCATGAACGTGGAGAGCTGGTCGACGTCGCTGGTCACCCGGGAGACCAGCGAGCCGCGGCGCTGGCCCTGCTGGTGCAGCACCGAGAGGTCGTGCACGTGCCGGAACGCGCGCACGCGCAGCCCGGCAAGCGCGGTCTCCGCGGTCCGGAACAGCCGGACGTTCATCCGGTAGACCGCCACGACGGTCAGGAGCACGACGACGGCGCAGACGATGACGACGGTGCGCATCAGCTCCAGGTCCGGCCCGCCGGGGCCGGCCAGCCCGCGGTCGATGACCTGCTGGACGGCGATTGGCACGACCACCCGCCCGGCGGTGGCCAGCAGGGCGAGGGCGAACGTGGCCGGCAGCCCGCGGCGGAACTCCGGCATCAGGCGCAGCCCGCGGCGCAGCGTCGCGAATGCGCCCTCCTCCCGGTGTTGGGCGATGGCGCTCACGCCGCCACCTCCGTCTGCGCGTAGGCGCGCACGAGCGCCGCGTACCCGGGGACCTCGGCCAGCAGCTGGTCGTGGCTGCCGCGGGCCAGCACCCGGCCGCCCTCCAGCCACACGACCTCGTCGGCCAGCGCGATGGTGGCCTGCCGGTAGGCGACCACGACCACCGTCGAGGGCCGCTCGGCGTCGCGCAGGGCGTCGAGGATGCGCGCCTCCACGGCGGGGTCGACGGCGCTGGTCGCGTCGTCGAGCACCAGCAGCCGGGGACGGCGGACCACCGCGCGGGCCAGCGCGATCCGCTGCCGCTGCCCGCCGGACAGCGTCGCGCCGCGCTCCCCGACCCGGGTGTCCAGGCCCTCGGGCAGCCGCCGCACGAACTCGTCGGCAGCGGCCACCCGCAGCGCCGACCAGACCTCGTCGTCGGGGACGTCCGCGCCGAGGGTGACGTTGCCGCGCACCGTGTCGTCGAAGAGGAAGGTGCCCTGCGGGACGAACGCCGCCTGGGCGCTGACCTCGCCCTCCCGCAGCGCGCGCAGGTCCACCCCGTCGAGCAGCACCTCACCGGTGCCCGGATCGACCAGGCGGACCAGCAGCCCGGCCAGTGTCGACTTGCCCGACCCGGTCGGCCCGACGACGGCGACCGTGCTGCCGGGGACGACGTCGAAGGTGATGCCCGACAGCGTGGGCCGGGCCGCGCCCTCGAAGCCGTAGTCGACCCCGCGCAGGCCGAGCCCCGCACCGCCGGCGCCCGCGGCCGCGACCTCGGTGCCGTGCGGGGTCTCGCCGGTCGCGTCGAGCACGGGCGTGACCCGGTCGAAGCCGGCCAGGGCGCGCGGCAGGTCGGCCAGCACCCAGCCGATCGCGCGGATCGGCAGTGCCAGCAGCGTGAACAGGTAGGCGATGGAGACCAGGTCGCCGGCGTCGGTGGCGCCGTCGGCGACCCGGCCGGCGCCGATCAGCAGCACGGCGAGGGTGCCGAGGTTGGGCAGCGCCTCCATCAGCGGGTCAAACAGCCCGCGCACGCGGCCGACGGCGACCAGGCCGTCGCGCAGCTCCTCGGCGCGGTCGGTGAAGCGGCGGGTCTCGACGTCCTCGCGGCCGAGGGTCTTGACGACGAGGGCGGCGTCGAAGCTCTCATGGGCGATCTCGCTGACCTCGGCGCGCAGCTGCTGGGCCCGCCGCATCCGCGGGCTCATCGCCTGCGAGTAGACGGCGTTGCCCACGAAGACCAGCGGGAAGACCACCAGGCCAACCAGCGCCAGCCACGGGTCGGTGGCGACCAGCGCCACCACGGTGATGCCGATCATCACGACCGCGCCGCAGGCGAAGGGCAGCGGCGCGACGAAGAACCAGGACGCCTCGACATCGGAGTTGGCGTTGGACAGCAGCTGGCCGGTCGGGTGGCGCTGGTGCCAGGACAGCGGCAGCCGCAGGTACTGGCCGGTGACCCGGCGGCGGTAGTCGGCCTGCAGCCGGTAGCCCATGACCCCGGCGAACAGCCGCCGGCCGAGGACGCCGAGGATCTTCAGGACGGCGACGCCGAGGATCGCCACCGAGGCGAGGGCGAGCGCGCCGGCGGAGGTCACGCCGTCGTCCAGGGCGGGGAGGACGACCCGGTCGACGACCTCTCCGAGCACGTACGCGCTGGCGACAGTCATGCCGCCGTAGAGGCTGCTGGCGAGGAAGGCCAGGGCGAACATGCCCGGCTGCTCGACGATCGCGCGCCCGACGTGGCGCATCCCTCGCCGCACGACGGCGTCTCGGCGGCGGGACACGGCTCTCCTCGGTGGTGGTGCGGGCGCATCCGCGACTGTACTTAGGTCCGCTAACAGATCGCCTCCGGTTTCCCGGGTCCGCCCCGTCGGTAACCCCGCGCGGTGACCTCCTCTTCCCGGACGCTGGCCGAGCGGGAGCGCGCGGCGCTCGCCGACCTCCTCGAGCAGCTGGGGCCGGGCGCCCCCACCTGCTGCGCGGGCTGGACGACGGCGCACCTGGCCGCGCACCTCGTGACGCGCGAGCGGCGCCTCGACGCGCTGCCCGGCTACGGCGTCGAGCAGCTGGGCGTCACGCGGCCGCTGTCGGCGTGGGCGCACCAGGTGGAGGACCGGCTGCGGACGACGACGTCCTACCCCGAGGTCGTCACGCAGCTCCGGTCGGGACCGCCGCCGTGGGTGCCCCTGGCCTGGCCGGGCCTGTCGCGCGTGCTCAACACGACGGAGTTCGCGATCCACCACGAGGACGTCCGCCGGGCACAGCCGGGGTGGGTACCGCGGACGCTGTCGCAGGCCGACCAGGACCAGCTGTGGCCCGCCACCGCCTGGTTCGCCCGAGGGCAGCGCGGCGGGGTGGCGCTGCGCCGGACCGACACCGGCCAGCAGCGCCGGGTCGGTGCCGGGGCGACCACGGTCGCCGGGGAGCCGTTGGAGCTGCTGCTGTGGCTCGCCGGGCGGCGCGACGTCGCCCGCGTCGAGGCCTCCTGACCACCTCGGTCCGAGAATCCCTCACCTGAGGGAGTGCCGCCGGGCCGCGTCGTCCCTAGCGTTCCCCGCATCAGCAGGACGTCGACGGGAGGCCCCGTGCCACTCAGCCCCGACCTCGCGCGGCGGACGCTCACCGGCGTCCGCCGGTTCTGCGCCACCGCGGACGTGGAGACCGACATGCTCGCCGGGGTCGCCGCCCGCGTCCGCCCGGCCGTCCCGTACGACACCGGCGTCTGGTTCGCCACGGACCCGGCGACGCTGCTGTTCACCGAGGCGTGGGTGGACGGTTTCGATGCCAGGGCCTGCACGCCGTGGTTCCACCTCGAGCTGGCGGTGGACGACGTCAACCTGTTCCGGTCCCTCGCGGGCAACCGGCAGGCCGCCGTCCTCTCCCGGACCCTGCCCGATCCCTCGACCAGCGCGCGCTGGCGCGAGCTCATGCGCCCGCTGGGTCTGGACGCGGAGGTGCGGCTGACCGCGGACGACGCCAGCGGGACGTGGGGCGCGGTCGAGCTGCACCGCGCGGCCGGCGCCGCCGACTTCAACGAGTCCGAGGCCCGGCTGCTCGCGGCGCTCGGGCCGGTGGTCGCCGCCGGGCTGCGCCGCCTCGCGGTCCAGCGGTCGGCTCTCGCAGGCGCCGACGTCGACGGCCCCGGGCTGGTGCTCGTCCCCCCCGACGGCTCGGTCAGCGCCGGCACCGCTGCCGGGGAGGCGTGGCTGTCCTTGCTCGTCTCGACCGTCCCGGGGTCGAGCCCGTCCGCGCTGCTCAGCCTCGATCCACCGTGGAAATGGCTGCCGGTAGCCGGTCGTAACGCGCGAATGCCCCTCTGAGCAGGGACGATGTGGCTTGTCGAAGGCCCATATCGTCCGCACAGAAGGGCATCCGCTGGATGCGACTGTCGCACGGTTCGTCGGCGTTGTCGGCGACGTTCGATGAGCCGAACCTCGTGTCGGTCGCCGGGTTGGCGCCGGTGGTGGCTCTGGCGCAGTCCTGCCGGCTGGGTGATCTTGTCGCCGACAAGCTGACCTTGAAGGCCACCGGCGGCGTCAACGCCGCGATCAAGGTGCCGGGGCTGGTGGCCGGGATGGTCGCGGGAGCGGACTCGATCGAGGACATGGACCTGCTGCGTCACGGCGGCATGGACCGGCTGTTCGCCGGGGTGCGGGCGCCGTCGACGTTGGGCACGTTCCTGCGGTCGTTCACCTTCGGCCACGTTCGCCAGCTCGACAGCGTCGCGGCGGCTTTCCTGACCGCGCTGGCCGCGGCCGCGCCGCTGCTGCCCGGCGCCGAGCAGGTCACCCACCTCGATCTGGACGACACGATGCGCGAAACCCACGGCTACGCCAAGCAGGGCGTCGGCTACGGCTACACCAAGGTCAACGGCCTCAACGCGCTGCTGGCCACGGTGTCCACGCCGACCGCGGCGCCGGTGATCGCCGCCGCGCGGCTGCGCAAGGGCGCGGTCAACTCCGCCCGCGGCGCGGGAAAGCTGCTGGCCGAGGCGCTGAC
>JALYNA010000196.1 GCA_030773455.1 Actinomycetota bacterium | reverse complement strand
GTCGACCCGCGGGCGTTCCCAGCCGACTTCGCCGCCTTCGCGCGCTACACCTCCGCGCTGCGGTCGCTGCCCGACGGCGGGCTGCCGTGGTCGCCGCTGGCCGTCGAGGACGCCCTGGCCGGCCTCCGCGGCGCGGAGGAGCTGTCCGTCGTCAGGGGGTGAGCCCCGGCCCGCGGCGTCCCCGTCCGCGACTCATCGTCCGCCGCTCCGGGTGGTACGACGGCGTGCCGCCCGACGAGCGGACCGGTGCCAGGACGCTGGAAGGCGAACGGCGGGCGCGCGGTTGCGGACGGTGCGCCGGTGCGGTTGGCCGGCTGGGTCAGCGGACTGACGGGGGGCCTGGTCGACCGGCTGTTCGCCTGGCCGGTGCCCACCCGCGCCGGCCGGGGTCCGCCGGTCACAGGCGTGGGTCCGTTCCTCAGTCCGCGGCGATCGGAACGGCCCGGTCCTCGCGCGCCCGCCCGTGCGCTGAGCGGATCAGCCCGCCTGGCGCAGGCCGATCAGGTTGCCGTCGCCGTCCCTGACCAGGGCGACGAGGAGGCCGCCGACGTCGGTCGGGTCCTGCACCGTCTCGGCACCGCCCTCCACGAGGGCGGCGAGGCTCTCCGCGACGTCGTCCACGTGCCAGTACGCGACCGGGCCGGACTGCCCGTGCCGGTGCCCGTGCGGGTCGAGGCCGATCGCCTGACCGTCGGCGTCGAACTGGACGTAGTACGGGGCGTCCGCCACCGGCTCGGCACCGAGCAGGGCGCTGAACAGCGCCTTCGCGCGGGGGATGTCGCTCACGGGGTAGATGACGGTGCGGATCCCGGTCGTCATCATGTGCTCCTCGGGTCGTCGGGTTCGCCGGTCTGCCACCTCTCTGACACCCGCCGACCGAGGGATGTGACCGTCATGATCGGGACCGACGTCCTCGCCGCGCAGTTCGAGGTGCACCGCGACCGGCTGACCGCCGTGGCCCACCGCCTGCTCGGCTCGCGCGCCGAGGCCGAGGACGCCGTCCAGGAGGCCTGGCTGCCGGTCAGCCGGGCCGGCGGCGCCGGGGTGGAGAACCTGGGCGGCTGGCTGACGACCGTCGTGGCCCGGGTGGCGCTCAACCAGCTGCGAGCCCGGACCAACCGGCGCGAGGACCCCCTCGACGACGCGCCGCAGGCCCGCCTGCACACCGACGCCGACCCCGCCGAGGAAGCGGTGCTCGCCGACTCCGTCGGGCTGGCGCTGCTCGTCGTCCTGGACCAGCTCACCCCCGCCGAGCGGCTGGCCTTCGGGCTGCACGACCTGTTCGACGTGCCCTTCGAGGAGATCGCGCCGATCGTCGACCGCTCTCCCGCCGCCGCCCGGCAGCTGGCCAGCCGGGCTCGGCGCCGCGTGCGCGGAGCCGAGCTGCCCGACGGCACCGAGCGGCGCCGCGAGGTGGTCGCGGCCTTCCTCGACGCCTCGCGCAACGGCGACTTCACCGCCCTGCTCGCACTCTTGGCCCCCGAGGCGGTGCTGCGGGCCGACGCGGTCGCCGCTCGGATGGGAGCCGAAGCCGAGGTGCGCGGAGCGACGGCGGTCGCCCGGTTCCTCTCCGGCCGGGCGCGGGCCGCGCGCCTCGTGCTCGTCGACGGCACTCCGGGAGCGGTGTGGTCGCTGAGGGGGACGCCGCAGGTGGTCTTCGCCTTCACCGTCGAGGACGGCGTCGTGACCGCGATCGATCTGCTCGCCGCCCCGGAGACCCTCGCGGGCCTGGATCTGCAGCCCCTCAAACAGCGGTAGCTGTTCGGCGGATGCAGTGGTTGGTGCTGCCACAGCGTCACCATCTGCGGGTGTAGCGGAGCGGCCGCCAGGCGGGCTTGGTGGGTGCTCGGGCGATCGTCGCGTCGGGACACCGCTGATGACGCGCCGAGCCCGGTCGGCGTGCGTCAGATCCGCAGACGAGGGGTGTCGTACAGCTGAGGTGGGCCGTCGGGCCCGAAGGCGACACCGGTGAACCCGCCGTGGTCCCCGGTGTAGTGGTAGCAGCGGATCACCGTGCCGTCGGGGTCGGGGATGTCCAGGACGGTCCCGTCCGGGCGCTCCTCGATCTCTCCCGGGGCGTCCCCATCGCGTCGCAGCGATCCGCGAGCTCGCGCAGGACCCCCCGCTGGAGGACGCCGACCGCGAAGGGGTCGAAGCCGTCGAGGTCGGGATGTCCGGGGATCGCGGCGCGATCGCGGAGAGCGATGATGAAATCGCCGGACCGGTGCCGTAGGGCGACCCCCCGCACAACACCTTGCTCGGTGAACTCGGCCGCCAGCTCGAGCCCGAACACGTCGATGTACCACCGCGCACTGCGCTGTAGCGCTCACCGGCAGCTTGACGTGCTGGATGTGCTTGAGCCCCAGGGACATGTCGTCTTTCCTCCCGTCCACGGGATCGTGTGCCGGCCAGGCGTTGTCCCAGCCTCGAGCCCGGGCGCCCAGGGGCGGCCCATCGGGAGGACAGGCGCTTCGACGTCTGTTGCCGACCGCTCTCTCCGCACGCCCTGTCGGCGTCCGTGAGGGGCGGGCCGGGTCAGCCGAACGGACGCGGCACGCCCGCCGGCGACGCCGGCTCGGCCGCTGTCGGCTCCGTCCTGCTCGGCAGGTCCGCCACGGCGGCCTCCACGGCGGCGGCGAATCCGGCGTCCTCGGACAGGAATACCGTAGCCCGGGTGCACCGCACCGGCCCCGGTCCGGCGGCGGCGGGGCGGCGTCGCAGGCGACGAGGCGTCGCCGACGTGCCAGGCGCGCTCCATCGGGCGCTTGAGAAACACCAGCAGCCAAGGCCTTTCCTAGAAGCGCTGACCGTGATCGACTGCGCTCGTCCGCTGGCCGGCGGTCGCAGCGATCTGGGGGCAGGGATGTCACTGGAACAGGACGTGGCGGCGGCTCGCACCGCCGTCGACGAGGTGGAGCGGGCGTGCGCCCGGGTCGCGGGCCACTTCCGCGAGAACATCGACTCGCGCCGTCTGCGCCTCGACGTCGCGCACTTGCGCCAGGACCTCGACCTGCTCTGCGGCGCATCACCCGCCGCCGTGCAGGGGCGGCACTACGCTTCCGCCGCCTGGGACGACGGCATGGACGACGTGGGCTCGCTGGGCCGGACGACGCGTTGACCACCACCGCTCCACGCACGGGGGCGGTCACCGCCGGGGGCGGGAACGGTGGAGCGGCCCCGCGCCGAGCCGCGATCGTGGCGCGGAGCCTGCGGACCGACCGATGGTGGCTCCAGCCGGCGCTGACCGTCCTGGCGCTGGTGCTGTTCATCGTCTACTCGTCGTTCCGCGCGTTCCAGAACGCGCACTACTTCGCCGAGCCCTACATCTCGCCGTTCTACTCGCCGTGCATCACCACGGCGTGCGAGGGCGAGACCTTCCCGGAGCTGTTCACCGGCCCCGCGTGGATCTCGCCGGCCATCTACATCCTGGTGATCCCGCTCGGCTTCCGGCTGACCTGCTACTACTACCGCAAGGCCTACTACCGGTCGTTCTGGTTCTCGCCCCCGGCGTGCGCGGTGGCCGAGCCGCACCGACGGTACACCGGTGAGACGCGGCTCCCGCTGCTGGGCCAGAACCTGCACCGGTACTTCTTCTACGCGGGGCTCCTGTTCAACCTGATCCTCACCTACGACGCGATCCTCGCGTTCCGCGACGAGACCGGCGCCTGGGGCCACATGGGGCTGGGCACCCTCGTGCTCCTGGCGAACGCCGCTCTGCTCTGGCTCTACTCGCTGTCCTGCCACTCCTGCCGGCACATCGTCGGCGGCCGGCTCAACTCCTTCTCCCGGCACCCGCTGCGCTACCGCTTCTGGACGGTCGTCTCGAAGCTCAACGCCAACCACATGAAGTTCGCGTGGGTCTCCCTCTTCAGCGTCGCCCTCGCCGACTTCTACGTCTTCCTCCTGGCCACCGGCACGATCGACGACCTGAGGTTCTTCTGATGGTGGAACTCGAGAGGCACGACTACGACGTCGTCGTCGTGGGGGCGGGCGGTGCGGGCCTCCGGGCCGCCATCGAAGCCCACGAGAGCGGTGCGCGGACGGCCGTCGTCTGCAAGTCCCTCCTCGGCAAGGCGCACACGGTGATGGCCGAGGGCGGCATCGCCGCGGCGATGGCCAACCTCTATCCCGAGGACAACTGGCGGGTGCACTTCCGCGACACCATGCGTGGCGGCAAGATGCTCAACCACTGGCGGATGGCGCAACTGCACGCGCAGGAGGCGCCGGATCGGGTGCACGAGCTCGAGGACTGGGGCGCGCTGTTCGACCGGACCCCGGACGGGCTGATCAGCCAGCGGGACTTCGGGGGCCACCGCTACGCCCGGCTGGCCCACGTCGGTGACCGGACCGGCCTGGAGCTGATCCGCACCCTGCAGCAACGCACGGTGGCGCTCGGCATCGACGTCTACATGGAGTGCACGGTCACCCGGCTACTGACCGGACCGGCCGAGGGCGGTGGTGCGGGCGGAGAACGCGAGATCACGGGTGCGTTCGGGTACTGGCGGGAGTCCGGCCGGTTCGTCGCCTGGCAGGCGCCGTCGATCGTGCTGGCCACCGGCGGGATCGGCAAGTCCTACAAGGTCACCTCGAACTCCTGGGAGTACACCGGTGACGGGCACTCCCTGGCGCTGCAGGCCGGGGCCACGCTCGTGAACATGGAGTTCGTCCAGTTCCACCCGACCGGGATGGTCTGGCCGCCGTCCGTGCGCGGCATCCTCGTGACCGAGAGCGTGCGCGGCGACGGCGGCGTCCTGAAGAACTCCGCCGGCAACCGGTTCATGTTCGACTACATACCGGACTTCTTCCGCAAGGAGACGGCGGAGACCGAGGACGAGGCCGACCGCTGGTACGAGGACAAGAAGAACAACCGGCGCCCGCCAGAGCTGCTCCCCCGCGACGAGGTCGCCCGCGCGATCAACAGCGAGGTCAAGGCCGGCCGCGGCACGCCGCACGGCGGGGTGTTCCTCGACATCGCGTCGCGGCGGTCGGCGGAGTACATCCGCAAGCGCCTGCCCTCGATGTACCACCAGTTCAAGGAGCTGGCCGAGGTCGACATCACCGCCGAGCCCATGGAGGTGGGCCCCACCTGCCACTACGTGATGGGCGGGGTGGAGGTCGACCCCGACACCGAGGCGGCGCGGGTGCCGGGCCTGTTCGCGGCCGGCGAGGTGGCCGGGGGCATGCACGGGTCCAACCGGCTCGGTGGCAACTCCCTGTCCGATCTGCTGGTCTTCGGACGGCGGGCGGGGCTGGCCGCGGCCGAGCACGCGCTCAAGCGGATCGGGCGGGTCGAGCTGTCCGAGGACGCGCTCGCCGACGCGGCTCGTGCGGCGCTGGCCCCGTTCGAGCGGGAAGGCGGCGAGAACCCCTACACCGTGCAGCACGATCTGCAGCAGACGATGCACGACCTCGTCGGGATCATCCGCACGGCGCCGGAGATGGAGCAGGCCCTGGAGCGCATCGCGGCGCTGAAAGAGCGGGTGGCGGACCTCTCGGTCGAGGGGCACCGGCAGTACAACCCGGGATGGCACCTCGCGCTCGACCTCCCGCACATGCTTCTCGTCAGCGAGTGCATCGCCCGGGCAGCCCTCGAACGGCAGGAGAGCCGCGGCGGCCACACCCGCGACGACTTCCCCGCCACCGACAGCCAGTGGGCGAAGACGAACCTCGTCTGCTCTCGCGCACCCGACGGCACGGTGGCGCTGACCCGCCAACCGCTGCCGCAGATGCCGGCCGAGCTGGCCGAGATCTTCGAGGAGGTGTCGTGAGTTACGACGCGACGTTCCGGGTCTGGCGCGGGGACGCCGCGGGCGGCGACCTGCAGCACTTCACCGTGGCGGTGAACGAGGGGGAGGTGGTCCTCGACGTCATCCACCGTCTGCAGGCGACGCAGGCCGGCGACCTCGCCGTCCGGTGGA
Source organism: Actinomycetota bacterium (assembly GCA_030773455.1). Classification (GTDB taxonomy): domain Bacteria; phylum Actinomycetota; class Actinomycetes; order Mycobacteriales; family Geodermatophilaceae; genus Geodermatophilus. The sequence continues at coordinate 5,659 of JALYNA010000196.1, read as the reverse complement.
ACTGCAAGGCGGGCAAGTGCGGGTCCTGCAGCGCGGAGATCAATGGGCGCCCGCGGCTGATGTGCATGACGCGCATGAGCACGTTCGGAGAGGGCGAGACGGTGACGGTCACGCCATTGCGCACCTTTCCGGTGGTCCGCGACCTGGTCACCGACGTGTCCTACAACTACGACAAGGCCGCGCAGATCCCGGCCTTCACCCCCCGGCCGCGGGACGCCGACGGCAACCACCGGATGCAGCAGATCGACGTCGAGCGCCCGCAGGAGTTCCGCAAGTGCATCGAGTGCTGGCTCTGCCAGGACACCTGCCACGTCATCCGGGACCACGAGGAGAACAAGGCGGTGTTCGCCGGACCCCGCTTCCTCATCCGGCTGGCCGAGCTCGACATGCACCCGCTCGACGTGGTCGACCGCAAGCACGCCGCCCAGGACGAGTTCGGGCTGGGCTACTGCAACATCACCAAGTGCTGCAGCGAGGTCTGCCCGGAGGGCATCCACCTCACCGACAACGGCATCATCCCGCTCAAGGAGCGGGTGGTGGACCGCAGGTACGACCCGCTCACCTGGTTGGGATCCAGGATCGGGCGACGGCGGACCCAGGACTGAGCCCTACTCCTCCTGCACCGCGGCGCGGCGCTCGGCACCGGTCTCCTCCGCGTAGCCGACGTCCTGGCCGGAGACCCGCCCGACGAACGTGTCCGACTCGCCGGTGCCCGTCGTGCTCGCCGCATCGGGCGCGTCACTGTCGCCGCCTCCCGTCGCCCTCGACAGCGCCTCGGCGTCATCGCGGTCGACGTCCTCCTCACCGGGCCGCGGGTCAGGGTGCATGATCGTCCTCCTCGGGTGCGTGCGCCGGACGCGGAGCGTCGACGCGAGGAGCCCCTCGTACCGCGACGGTGGGTGGGGGTCAAGCGCCGCGTGCGTGAGCGTGCCCGATCGGTTCGGCCATCCCGAGACACCGCAGCCGGGACGCCCTCGGCCGCGCAGCACCCCGGGCCCACGACGGGCCGCAACGCAGCTGCTGCGACGGGGACCCGACCGCGGGGCCGGCGACGGTGCCATGGTGCTGCACGCCGAGTTCCACTCGGCGCCGGACCAGGGAGTCCGACGGGGACGATCCCGGGGCCACGTCGGTGCCACCCTGTTCTTGGACGGAGGAACGGCCGATGTCTGCGACCGAGACCGGGCCACGGTGGCGCGCCGGTGGCCGGCTGCTGGCGGCCGGCGTTCTGGTCGTCCAGCTGGCGGCGTGCGGCGGCGACGCCCCTGAACGACCGGCACATCGTGCGGTGCCGGACTCGCTCCCCGGCACCTCGGCCGATCTGGCGGACGCCCTCCTGACCCCCCAGGACCTGGGAGAGGGGTGGAGCGACCTGGGCGCATTGCCGCTCGACGAGCGCGGCTTCGACGAGTGTCCCCTGACGAAGGTCATCACGGCCGGGGAGGACTCCGCGCGACGGGGAGAGACGCAGAGCCTCTACGCCGAGGGAGAGCTCCCGGCGCCCAACATCGCGAAGTCGATCTCCGTCTGGGAGTCCCCCGACGTGGCGCACGACCGGTGGGCCACCTTCGCCGCCACGGCCGCGGAGTTCCGGCCCTTCGAGGCGGAACTGCTGGACGGCCGCCGCGCCGTGGTCAGCGTCGCGGAGCGCGAGGCACCGCCCGCGGGGGGACGAACCGCTGCTCTGGTGATCACGACCGATCCCGAGGAGGGACCCGGGCTGACCTTGGACGTCATGGCCGTGCGCCTCGGCAGCTACATCGGCCTCACCGACAGCGCAGTGGTCGAGGGCGAGCCCGACGCCGGCCTGGAACGGGGACGTTTCGACGACCTGACCAGGCAGGCGGTCGAAAGGCGCGGCGGGAGCTCGAGCCCTCCTGACCGGCCGGCCTGACGGCAGCTCGGTCACGGGGGGCAGCAGTCGTGTACCCCTCCGGGCTCCGGGTAGAGGCCGTCCATGACCGAACAGGGCTCGTCGGGGCCCACGTCGCCCGCCGAGGGCGAGATGGTCGCCGTGGAGCACGAGGGCTCCACGGTGACGGTGGCGATGCTGGACGGGACCCTGTACGCCTTCGACGACACCTGTCCGCACGCCGGCTGCTCCCTCGCCGTAGGAGAGCTGGACGGGCACACCGTCGTCTGCCCGTGCCACATGGCGACGTTCGACGTGACGACGGGAGCCGTCGTGGGCGGCCCGGCCACGTCCGGGGTCGCCACCTGGGCGGTGGACGTCACCGATGGCACCCTGGTGATCAGCGAGCCGCAGGGTCCCGAGCCACAGGAGGAGGCGCAGGCGGCCCCCTCCGACGGTGCTCCTCCGTCATCGGCGAGTCCCGACACCGACATCACCGTCCTGGTCGAGCGGGAGCACGAGGCCATGCGCCGCCAGTTCGCGGCGATCGATGCGCTGACCGATGCAGGTGAGCTGACGGAGGCGTGGGCGAGCCTGGCCGAGCTCCTCGAGATCCACGCGAGCGGCGAGGAGTCGATCCTCTATCCGAAGCTGGCCCGAGCCGCCGACGAGGGAGCCGAGGAGGCCGACCACGCGGTCCGGGAGCACAACGAGATCCGCGACAGCGTCCGCGCGGTGCACCAGCACGCCGTCGGCAGCGAGGACTGGTGGCGGGCCCTGCACACGGCCCGCGAGGTCAACGAGGAGCACCTCCAGGAGGAGGAGCGCGACGCCCTGCCCCTGTTCCGGGAGAGCACCGATCGGGCACGCCGCGAGGAACTCGGCCGGGACTGGGTCGCCTTCCACGAGCGGCACCAGCACGCGCGGGGACTCAGCGGGGACGACGTCGACCCCGAGGCCGTCGTCTCGAGCGACTGAGGCAACGCGCGAGCGGAGACGCCGGAGCGGTGCGCTCGGAGGCAGGGCCGGCTCCGGGAGGAGCCGACCCTGCCGGTCAGCGCCGGGTGCCGACGGCGAGCAGGTACTCCATCTCGAACCGCGCCCGATCCGCCGTCCCGCGGTTCCACTCCTCGCAGAAGCGGCCCAGCGCCTCGTCGAACTCGGCCTCGCGGCCCTCGCGGACGGCGTTGGCCCGGGCCGCGATCGTCGGCCCGTAGTACGCCGTGAAATGCCGGGCGTAGTCGCGCGGCGTGGGGAGGCGGTGATCTCCAGGACGTCGCGGGTCAGCGTCCCCCACTCGACCCGGTCGCCGAACAGCGACCGCAGGTGGTCCTCGCTGCCCCACAGCGGCGGGGGCTGGGCACCCGGCGGAGGTGGCGGCGCGAAGGGCTTCATCGTGGCGAACAGCGCGCCGAGCATGCCGTCCGGCACCCAGCACAGCAGCCCGATGGTCCCGCCGGGACGGCACACCCGCACGAGCTGGTCGGCGGCGTCCTGGTGGTGCGGCGCGAACATGACCCCGATGGCGGACAGAACGACGTCGAAGGACGCGTCCTCGAAGGGCAGCTGCTCGGCGTCGGCCTCCCGCCACTCCAGCTCCAGGCCCCGGGCCTCCGCGCGCCGCCGTCCCTGCTCCAGCAATTCGGGGGTCAGGTCGCTCGCGGTCACCTTCGCGCCGCGCTCCGCGGCCGGGAGCGAGGCGTTGCCGGTGCCGGCCGCCACGTCGAGGACCCGCTGCCCCGGCCGCACGTCGCAGGCCTCCACGAGCCGGGGGCCGAGGGGCAGCAGGAACGTCTCCACCATGCGGGGGTAGTCCCCGGGGGCCCACATCTTGCGGTGGCGCGCCTTCAGTTCCGCGTCGCTGACGGTGGCGGTCATCCCAGGCTCCTTTCGTGGGGTCAGCTGGACTCCTGACGAGGGTGGCCATCCCGCCCCCTGGGGAACAGAGACGAACTGCCCCGGGCATGGACGGGACACTGTCGTTGTTGACCGGGTGACAGTCCGCTCTCGAATGGGCGTCGACGTCCCCCCGAAACCTGATGATCGAAGGATGCTGCCTGCCTGTGATCCACGCCGAGTCCGCCACCCCCCGGCGCCGCGAGCGCTCCGCCGTCCGCCGGTCGACGGGGCCGGACACCGACCCCGCCGCCGTGCGCGACGAGAGGCGCGCCCAGCAGAGCTGGGTGGAGGGCGCAGCCCCGGCGCTACCCGTCCGGGCTGCCCCGCCCGAGGATGTCGTCTTCCACCTCGGCCCCACCAACTCCGGCAAGACCTACGAGTCCCTGCAGGCCCTCGCCACGACCGGCTCGGGCGTGTACGCAGCCCCGCTGCGCCAGCTGGCGCACGAGGCCTACGTCACCCTGTCCGCCAGGCTGCCGCCCGGCACGGTGGGCCTGTCCACCGGCGAGGAGGAGATCGACCCGCAGGCCCCCATCGTGTGCTGCACGGTCGAGAAGGCGCCGACGCGCGGGGAGATGCTCATCCTCGACGAGTCGCACTGGGTCGCCGACCCCGACCGCGGCCACCACTGGGCTCGGCTGCTGCTCACCGGCGAGTACCGCGTCATGCACCTGATCTCCGCGGCGGAGGCCCACCCCTTGCTCGCGCCGCTGGTGTCCGACGCCGAGCACGTCACCGTGGTCGAGCACCAGCGGCTGTCGCGGCTCGACGTTCTGCGCGCTCCGGTGCGCCCAGCCGGGGTACGGCCGCAGACGCTCGTGGTCGCGTTCTCCCGCAAGGCCGTGTACGCCGTCGCCGCCGAGCTCGACCAGCACCGGCCCGGGAAGGTCGGCGTCCTCTACGGAGCCCTGCCGCCGGCGACCCGCCGGGAGATCATCGAGCGCTTCACCGACGGTGAGCTCGAGGTGCTGGTGACCACCGACGTCATCGGCCACGGCATCAACGTGCCGGCGACCACGGTGCTGTTCGCCGAGACGACGAAGTTCGACGGCACCGAGTTGCGCCCCCTGCGCACCTGGGAGACCGCCCAGATCGCCGGCCGGGCCGGCCGTTACGGGCTCACCGGCCACGGTCGGGTCGGCATCCTGATCGGCGTCGCCGGGCTGAAGCCGTCGCAGGGGCTGCTCGTGGCCGGTGCCCAGGTGGCCCGCGGCGACGCCACCAGCGACCTACCGCGACGTTCGCCCCGGTTGCGGCCGGAGCTTGAGGACCTCGGCGCGTTCGAGGCGGTGGACCTGCCGGAGGCCCTGACCCGGTGGATGGCATGGGCCCGGGCCGCCACCCGGAACGAGGCGATCACCGCCGACGACGTCAGCAGCCTGGTCCTGCGGGTGCAGGCCCTCCTGCCGCTGCTGCGCGGCCCGCTGGGTGCGGCCGGTGACCTGGACACCGTCTGGCGGCTGGTGAACCTGTCCATCGACTACAACCCGCCGCGCCGCACCCGCTGGCTGGTGCTGGCCAGGGCCGCGCTGCGGCACGCCGTCGGCCTGCCCGTGCAGCCGGAGACGGTGCTGCCGGACGTGCCGCGCGGCGGCAGCGTCGAGGAGTACGAGCAGGCCGCCGCGGCCGCCCGCGACGCGCAGGTGCTGCTCCGCCAGTTCCCCGGGGTCGCTGGTCTGGACGGCGACGACGCCGCGTGGGTCGAGGAGGAGTGCGCCGAGATGATCACCGAGCTGCTCCCCGACGCCATCACGCTCGGACGGTCGGGCACCTGCCTTGGCTGTGGCGGCGCGATCGCACCCTGGTTCACCACCTGCCGGCCCTGCAGCGCCCCGGCCGGGCGCAGCGGTGGTGAGCGGGACCGCCGTCCGGGCACCGGGGGCCGCCGTGCCGCCGGCCGGGCTGCCG
>JALYNA010000195.1 GCA_030773455.1 Actinomycetota bacterium | reverse complement strand
ATCGGCGCAGGCTGCGACGGAAGGAAGCGCAGCAACTCGTGCGGCGGCTCGGCGTCCACCGCGTCCACCGGCCCGACGGGAGCCGCCTGCGGCTTCCTGCGGGCCATCACGCGCCCCGCTTCACGTGACCGGCCCACCGCTTCGACGCGGCCTGACGACCGCGGGCCTGCACCGGCGTCGGCAACGTGCCCTCGTCCTCGTCAGGGAGGGCGAGCTGCGACAGCAGCCGGCCCAGCGCCAGCCGGTGCTGACGAAGCTCACCTACGGCCGGATGCACCCGCGGCTGACCGTTTGACCCCGGCACCGTCGTCCCGTCGTCGTCGACCGCCTGGCGCAGCGCCTCGCACTCGTCCATCAGCCGGCAGACCTCGAGCAGCAGTGACAACTCCGAGTCGGTCAGCTCGTAGACCTCGACCGTGGTCAACCAGAATCGCCGGCCACGGTCGCCCAGGTCAGGCGGAACTTTGGTCACGCACCGTCACCGCCTCCAACGGAATCGAGCGCCAGGCATCGCCGCAGTAGCGGCAGACCTCTCCGCCGGTCGCCCGCTCGGGGGGCCTGAGGGGCTGCCCCGGAGGGGGTGATCACGTTGCGTCACCGTTGCCTGCGGCCTCGCGCCGCTCGTGGTGCTCGGCCATCTCGTCGGTCGGGTGGTTTTCGACGCCGACCAGGCCAGCACGCACGGCCTCAGCCACGTGGCGTCGAACTTCGATCTCGGTGATGCCGAGCTCGGCGGCGAGGATGCGGACGAGTGGCTCGGGTTCGGTGCTCATTCCAGGACTCCTAAGGGGGGACACGGGCTCGGCCTCCAAAGCCGGCCCTGAGGGCGTGTCCCGCGTCCCGTGTCCTATAGAGGGGGACACGGGGACACGGGCACTCAGGCCGTGTCGGGGACACGCAGGGACACGGCGGGGACACGGGGACACGGTCACTCCTCGTCGCCGTCCGGCGGTAGGGCTTGAGCAGTCGGTGGGGGGTCTCCTCGGAGACGTAGCCGTCGAGCTGGAGGAAGGTAAGCGCCTGTCGGATGCCGGCGGCCTTGCCGGTGACGACCTGCTCGAGCTTGCGAGCGGCGAGGGGCCCGTGGTCGTCGAGCGCCTTGGCGATCCGCGCCATGAGGACGGTCGGCCGGAACTCGTCGACGCGGTCGGCCGGCGGGAGCAGCTCGACCTCGGCGACTGCGTCGCTGTGCGAGGTCAGGACCAGGTCGCCGTACCAGTGACCGCCGTTGGACGGCAGCGCGTGGCGACGGAGTTGCCCGGGCCGGTCCTTGGCGATCCGCAGCGTCGAGCGGCCGGTGACGCCGATGCCGAACGGCTGCCGGTTGTCGAGCGTGTAGGCGGCGCCGTTGAGCCCGTTGAGCTTGTGCACCCCGCCAAGGGCGTACCGGCCGCGGTTCTCGCGGTCCTTGGTGACGTGGTCCAGGGCGACGGTCGCCGGCCCTCGTTCGGCCAGCCACCGCGGGAGCATCTGGCCGAACTTCGCGACGTCGGTGTTGTCCTTCAGCTCCAGCCCGTGCAGGCTCATCGCCTCGGTGACGCCGTCGAGCACGGCCAGGGTGGGGCACAGGTCGCCGAGCACCTGGCCGAGGTCGTCGCGGTTCCCGAGGGCCTCGACGGGGTCCTCGGGGCGCAGGTAGGCGAACCGCTCCCGGATGGCGGCCTTATCCGTGCCGAGGGCCAGCAGGCGGCCCACGACACCGCCCTCGTCGTCCTCGAAGTCGAGGTAGAGAACAGCGCGGCCGGCGTGCAACTCGTGCTGCGCGGCGGCCAGGGCGAGCCAGGTCTTGCCGCCTTCGGACTCGCTGGCGACCGTGTGCATCCGGCCGGGGTAGAACAGCCCGGCGCCGTCGGCTCTGGCGCCCACGGTCGGCCGAGGCGGTTCGTACCGTCCATCGAGGACGTCGGAGAGGTTGACCGGGGCCCAGGTGCGGCGGGTGCTGCGCTGCTCGGCCGGCTGGACCGCTTGGACGAGGGTGAGGATCTCCGCGACTGCGACCTCGGTGCTCATGGTCATGCCGCCCCGCTCCGCAGGCCGGAGACGATGGTGCCTTTGGTCTCGGCGACCGTGAGCCCGATCCGCTCTGCGGCGAGTTGCAGCGCGGCGACCGCAGACACCTGCGTGATCCGGCCGGCGCGGACGTGCTCGCCGGCGCGGTAGGCGGCCAGTTGAGCCGGTTGTTCCGCTCGCCCACCGGCGCCTCGAGGACGATTCGGACCAGGCCCGCGAGGACGCCGCCGGCCGGCTGGGAGCCGCGCTCGGGTGGGCGGATGGGGACGACCACTGGACGTGCTCGTTCGATTGGCAGGGCGTGGACGGGCCACGGGGCGAGGGGGTGCGCCCACGGCTGCGGCTCGTCGTTGGCGGTCAGCCAGCGGTAGACGTGCCCGGAGGGGTGCACGCTGGGCGGGTCGATGATGTAGCCGCCCTCCCCGCGGTGGTCGAGCCCCTCGCCGTACAGGCCGGCGCCGATCCCCAGGCCGGGCGTCCACTGGTAGAGCAGGTGGCAGCCGCGGGACGTGATTGCGGTGACGGTGCCCGGTAGCGGGCCGTTCTCGGCTTCGAGCGCGAGGAGGCTCACGTGGCCGGGCTTGCCGTCGATGTCGAGGACGGCGAGGTTGGATGCCTCACCGGTGGCGACACCGACGTTGGCGTTCGGCCAGCGTCGCCACCAGGCGGTGACCTGCTCCGGTTCGGTGGAGGCGTTCTTGCAGCCGCCGGGGTTGAGCGGGTGCTTGCCGGGCGAGCTGCATCGGTCCGCCGGCCAGCCGCAGGAGCAGCTCCCGTCGACGGCGAGAGCCACCGGGAGGACGCGCCAGCCGTGCGCGGCGTGGGCCAGTGCGGCCTTGCCGCTTGGTGTCATCATGTCTACGGGCTCCCGGGGTAGACGGGGGTTGGCGGCGGCGACGGCCGGGGCTGGCGGGCCCCGGCTTCGCTGTTTTCAGACGGCCTGCAGTGCCGCTGGCGCGTGTGATGGCGGGCCCTTGTCGGAGCTGATTCCGAGGACGTGCAGCAGAGCCGCGGTCGGAACGCGGTAGCGCACGCCGAGGCGCAGGACCGGAACGGGTAGCTCGCCGCTGCGGGCGAGCTGGTAGGCGGTCGTGCGACCGATGCCGAGGGCCTTGGCCGCCGTCACGAGGTCGACGGACGCCGGGAGGGCAAGGAGCTCGTCGCGGTTCACGCGGGCACGTCCTGCTCGAACTGCGACTCGATCCAGTCGCGCACCTCAGAGGCGCGGTAGAGGACTCGCCGACCACCGACGCGCACGCCATGTGGGCCGATGCCCACATGGCGCCGCCACCGGACGGTGGCAGGGGTGACACGGCAGAGCCGGGCCACCTCCTCGGTCGTCAGGTACTCGGGCTCCGCTCGCTCCTGCGGGGCAACGGGTTTCACCGGTGCCATCCCTTCGGGTTGAAATCTGACGCCCAAAGGGTTGCACGGTGTCCCCCTTGCTGTCCAACCACAACGCCGCTAATCTCCAGTCGTTCTGATTGGACCAACGGAGGGGGCGGGCAGTGGCAGACCGGTCTTGGGACCAGCTGAGCTGGCTCGTGGATGAGGCCGGCAGCGAGGACCACTTGGCGGCGCGCATGCTGAAGGAGCGTCAGCGCCGCGGGTGGTCGCAGGAGCGGCTGGCCAAGGCGATGACAAAGGCGGGCTGCCCGACCTCGCAGTCGTCCATCAGCAAGATTGAGCGGCCGGTCGGTGGCCGGCGTCGGGACATCACGGCCGACGAGGCGATCGCGCTGTCGCGGGTCTTCCGGCTCCCCTTGGGCGAACTCCTGCTACCCGACAACGTGGAGGGCGAGCTGCTCGCGGGCTTCGCCAGCGGTCCCCGTCTCGCCCGCGACCTCGCGATGAGGGAGATGGAGTACCGGGAGGTCGTCGCAAGGTTGGCAGATGGAACTCGCGGTTCTGCCGAGTGGGATCAGCGGATTGAGGAGCAGTTCGCCGTAGCGCGCCGGGAGCTAGAGGCTTGGGGCGACAGCGAGAACGCCGAGCAGGCAGACCTTGCTCGGGCGCGGATGCGATTCCTCGAAGACGTGGCCCGTGCTCGTCAGGAGCCGCAGGAGTGAGCGGGGAGCGTCGGGGCAGGGTCTATCGCCGCTGCTCCTGTCGGGACGAGGCCGGGCGCCAGCTCGGGGCGGCCTGCCCGCGTCTCGCCGCCGACGGCAAGCACGGCACGTGGTACTACGCGGTCGACGTGCCCACGGCGGACGGCCGGCGGAAGACCATGCGCCGCGGCGGGTTCCCGACCAAGACTGCAGCCAGCAGGGAGCTTGCCGACGTCACCCGCCGGGCGGCCAGCGGCGTGCGGGTCGACGACCGGGAGACGGTCGCGGCGTTCCTCACCCGGTGGCTCACGGTGAAGGCGCGGGAGGGGAAGCCGACGACGATGCGCTCCTACCGCGCTTATGTGGACAACGACCTGATTCCCGCGCTGGGCAACCTGCCGATCGAGCAGCTGCGGGCCGAACACCTCGAGCGGTTCTTCGGTGATCTCCTCGACGCCGGCCGCGGTGAGGTCACCGTGCGGCGGATCCACGCAACGGTGCGATCGGCCCTCGGGTACGCCGTGCAGACCCACCGGCTGGCGTCGAACGTCGCCGCGAACATCAAGCTGCCCAACCCGAAGCGGCCGGACGTGCAGCCCTGGTCGGCCGTCGATCTGGCGTCCTTCCTCAACCGTGCGGCCGGTGACCGGCTCGGCCCGCTGTTCGAGGTGATCGCTGCCTGCGGTCTGCGCCGCGGTGAGGCGCTGGCGTTGCGGTGGTCGGACGTCGACCTGGCCAACCGAGTCGTGTACGTGCGGCAGACGCTCAACGACGTCAACGGGCACCTGGTGTTCACGCGGCCAAAGACGAAGGCGTCTGAGGCGTCCGTGCCGTTGACCGAGCGGGCCGTCGGGGCGCTGCTCGACCAGCGGCTACGTCAGGAGTCGCTGCAGGAGCAGTGGGCGGAGGCGTACGAAGACGGGGATCTCGTCTTCGCCCGGGAGAACGGGGCGCCGCTGCGACCGGACTACGTCACCAAGAGGTTCCGAGCTCTGTCGGCGGACGCCGGCCTGCGTCAGGTTCGGCTGCATGACCTTCGCCACGGGGCGGCGTCGCTGATGCTGTCGGCGGGCGTGCCGATGGCGATCGTCTCGAAGATGCTGCGGCACTCCTCGATCGGCATCACGGTCGACACCTACCACCATCTCGACCCGGACACCGCCCGGGCGGCCTCGGATGCGATCGGTCAACTGCTCGACGCGGCGATGCGCGACCACACTGCGACCACAAGCGCCTGCGGAGGCCCCGAGAACGACGAAGCGGGTCCGTCCATTCGGACGAACCCGCAGGTCAAGCCTGGTGCGCCATCAGGGACTCGAACCCCGAACCCGCTGATTAAGAGTCAGCTGCTCTGCCAATTGAGCTAATGGCGCCCGTCATCCGGCTCGGCCGGGCAACGGTGGGAAACGATACCAGCGCCCTCCGGCCCGCCGGCGCGGGGGTCGCGGCGCCGTGCCGATCGCCTGCCGTACGGGTGCGGGACCCGCGACGCCGGAGCGGGCAGGGGCGTCGACACCCCGGACATGGCCGGCCCGGGGCGGTTTCCGCGGGCCACGCCGGGGGAAGTGATCATCCCGGTTCCCCGAGCTGAGGAGAGTGCCGTGGACACCTGGCAGATCGTGCTGATCGTCGTGGTCGTGGTGGCGTTGCTGGCGGCGCTGGGGCTAGCCATGGCCAAGCGCAACCGCATCAACGGCGCCCGCAAGCGGGAGCAGGCCCGTGACCACCTGCGCGAGGCGCAGTTGCGCGGGGCGCAGGCAGAGAAGGAGCGGGCCGCCGCCGAGGAGCAGGCCGCCCGTGCCCGGCGCGAGCGGGCCGAGGTGGAGGAGCGCACCCGGCTGGCCGAGCAGGAGGCGGAGCAGCGGGCCGCCGCGGCGCAGGGGCACGCGTCGGCTGCCGAGCAGCTGCGCGCCAAGGCCGAGAAGCTGGCGCCGGGGTTGGCCGACCAGCACGGCCGGCACGCCGACGGCCACACCGCCGAGGGTCGCGCTACGGACGCCGCCGGCCCCGACCAGCCGACCGGCGGCGCCACCCGCCGCTGAGTTCTGGCCCCTCGGACGGTCTGATCCTCCGAGGGGTGCGTCCGCGCCCCGCCGACCCACCGGAGGGGCGCCATGACTGACCTGCTCGCCATTGGCACGCGCAAGGGCCTGTGGCTGGCCCGCAGCGAGGACGACCGCCGCACCTGGACGCTGGGCGGGCCGCACCTGCTCGCCCAGGAGGTCGCGGCCGTCTGCATCGACACCCGCGGCCCGACGCCGCGCGTGCTGGCCGGCGTCCAGTACGGGCACTGGGGCCCGACGGTTATGTGGTCCGACGATCTCGGCGCGACCTGGGAGGAGACCGAGCACGGGCCATCCGCTTCCCCGGGGACACCGGGGCGGCCCTGGCCCGCGTCTGGCAGCTGCGCCCCGACAGCGCCGCCCGGCCCGGCGTCGTCTGGGCCGGGTGCGAGCCGACTCGCTGTGGCGCAGCACCGACGGCGGCCGCAGCTTCGACCTCGTCCGCGGGCTGTGGGACCACCCGCACCGGCCGACCTGGGCGCCCGGTGGTGGTGGAGGAGCGGTGCACACGGTGCTGCCCGACCCTGCCTCGGACCGGGTCGCGGTCGCCATGAGCACCGGCGGCGTCTACGTCAGCGAGGACGGCGGCACCGACTGGACGCCATGCAACTCCGGCATCAGCGCCGTCTTCCTGCCCGAGCCGCCGCCGGAGTACGGCCAGTGCGTGCACAAGGTTGCCGTCGACGCCGCCGGCCCGGACCGGATGTACGCGCAGAACCACTTCGGCGTCTTCCGCACCGATGACGCCGGGAAGGCGTGGACGTCGATCGCCGAGGGCCTGCCCGCCGACTTCGGCTTCCCGGTCGTCGCCTCGCCGTCCACCCCCGGCACCGCCTGGGTGGTGCCGCTGGTGGCGGACATGCAGCGGTCGCCGCCGGAGGGGCGGCTGCGCGTGCACCGCACCCGGGACGCGGGACAAACGTGGACCGAGCTCGGCGCCGGCCTGCCCGACCGGTTCTGGGCCGCGGTCATGCGGGACGGGTTCTGCGCCGACGAGGCCGAGCCGACCGGCCTCTGTCTCGGCACCCGGGACGGCTGCGTCTACGCCGGCGCGGACGAGGGCGACACCTGGAGCCTGGTCGCCGACCACCTGCCCGACGTGCTCGTCGTGCGCGCCGCCCGGATCGACTGATGGCCGTCGAGGTGGTGCTGCCCGGCGTCCTGGCCGACTTGGCAGGGGGCACGCGGCACCTGGAGGTCGATCCCGGCGGTGGCACGCTCGCCGACCTGCTGGACACCCTGCGCGCCGTCCACCCGCTGCTCGCCCGGCGGATCTGCGACGAGAGCTGGGCGCTGCGGCGCTTCGTCAACGTCTACGTGGACGGCGACGACGTCCGGTTCGCCGGCGGGCTGGGCGCCCTGGTGCCCGCCGGCGCCGTGGTGCAGGTGCTGCCGTCGGTGGCCGGGGGGTTAGTCAGAGGACGGCGAGCGTGGCGCACTCCGCGCACAGCTGGGAGCTGTCGTAGTCCGCTGGGGGCCACAGGGTCTGCTCGTCCACCGCGACGTAGGCACCGCACAGCGCCTTGCGGCTGCGGCCGTTCACCTTGCCGATGGTCGCGTGCGCCGGCCCGATCTGCCGCGGGACGAGGCCCTCCGCGCTGCCCACCGAGCCCACCATCACGACGGCGTGAGCGGTCCCGTAGGAGTAGGCGAGAGTCATGCCCCCAGGGTCGCCAGGAGGAGCGGGGTCGGGCCAGCACCCTGGGGGTGCGTGTCCGGTGCACCCGTCCCTGGCGTCGCTGCCGTCACACGAGGGCGCCCGGGGCCACGCGGTCAGCGCCGGGCGTCGAGGTCGCGGGCGAGGGTGTCGGCGAAGCCCTCGGCGATCGCCAGCTGCTCTCTCAGCGCGGTGACGCGGGCGGTCGCCGCCTCGTGGAACATCCGCAGCCGGTCGAGCAGCTGCGCCCGGTCGCCGGTGCCGGTGTCGAGGTCGGCGAGGAGGGCGAGCAGCTCGCACATCTCCTCGACGGCGAACCCCAGCGGCTTCATCCGCTTGATGACCTCGAAGCGGGCGACGTCGTCCTCGCTGTAGAGCCGGAAGCCGCCCTCGGTGCGCGCCGTGGGGACGACGAGGCCCTCCTCCTCGTAGAAGCGCATGGTGCGCGGGCTCAGGCCGGTGCGCTCGGCCACCTGGCCGATCTGCAGGAGCCCCGCGCGCGTCACCGGCATCAGTGTGCCCCCGCGAGCTGGCCGGTGTGCCGCTCGTACCGGTCGGCGGAGTGCCCGGTGAGGCCGACGATCTCGACCTCCTTCCCCCGCATCTCGTACTTGTGGGTGATCGCGTCGAGGACGGCCACGGTGGAGGTGTCCCAGAGGAGACGTCGGACAGGTCGATGACCACGTGCTGCGGATCGCCGGCGTAGTCGGACTGGTGGACGAGGTCGTTGCTGGAGGCGAAGAACATCGCGCCGTGCACCGAGTAGACGCGGGTGCCGCCGCCCGGGGCGGTGGTGCTCGTGACCTCGACCAGGTGGGCGACCCGGCGGGCGAAGAGCACGCAGGCCGTGAGCACGCCGGCACCCACGCCGATCGCCAGGTTGTGCGTGGTGAGCGTGCCGGCGACGGTCGTCAGCATCACCACCGTCTCGCTGCGCGGCATCCGGTGCAGGGTGCGCAGGCTGTGCCAGTCGAAGGTCGCGATCGACACGAAGACCATCACGGCGACCAGCGCGGCCATCGGGATGACGGCGACGACGTCGCCCAGCACGACGACCAGGACCAGCAGGAGGACGCCGGACAGCATCGTCGAGAGGCGGGTGCGGGCCCCGGACCTCACGTTGACGTTGATCATGGTCTGGCCGATCATTGCGCAGCCGCCCATGCCGCCGAAGAGGCCGGAGCCGATGTTGGCCGTCCCCTGCCCCCAGGACTCGCGGGTCTTGTCGGAGGCGGTGTCGGTCAGGTCGTCGACCAGCTTGGCCGTCATCAGCGACTCCATCAGCCCGACGACGGCCACCCCGAGGGCGTACGGGGCGATGACGGTGAGCGTGCCGACGGTCAGCGGGACGTCTGGCAGGGCGAGGAAGGGCAGGCTGTCGGGCAGCTCGCCCTCGCCCCCGACGTCGGGCACGGTGAACCCGGCGGCGACGGTGAGCCCGGTGAGCCCGGTGAGCACGACGATCGACACGAGCGGCGCGGGGACGGCGGTGGTCACCCGCGGCAGCAGGAAGATGATCGCCAGGCCGGCGGCGACCATCGGGTAGACCAGCCATGGGACGTCGACCAGCTGGGGCAGCTGCGCGGTGAAGATGAGGATCGCCAGCGCGTTGACGAAACCCATCATCACGCTGCACTCACACCCTCGTTCCCGTTCTCCGCACCCTGCGCGAAGTAGGAGACGAAAGCGGGATTGCCGCGGGATGAAGCGCATCAGCCGCGCGAACCCGGACAGGCCCAGCAGCACCTGGAACACCCCGCCGAGGACGACCGCGGCCAGCAGGTACTCCAGCCCGTGGTCGCGGGCGAGCGGGGCCACCACGAGGGCGATGGCCCCGGTCGCGGCAGTGATCATCGCGGGGCGGCCGTCGGTGAAGGCGATGACCACGGCCATCACGAAGGAGGAGAAGAGGCCCACCCGCGGGTCGACCCCCGCCAGGATGGAGAAGCTGATCGCCTCGGGGATGAGAGCCAGCGCGACGACGAGGCCGGCCAGGACCTCGGTGCGGGCGACGGCCGGGTTCAGCCACGCCCGGCGACGCCGGCGGAGCGTGGGCGGGGCAGTGCGTTTGAGGGCATGGGTCCGTCTCGGTGTGCGCGCCATGGCCGGCGCGGGCGGGCAGCGCCGGATGCGGCGCCAGGTCGGGGAGGTGCAGCGGTGCACCTGGCGGCGAGGCGCCCGGGGCGGCCGGTCGGGCCGCTTCTGTCCGTGCCAGTGGGCGGCGTCGCCGGTGTCGACCCCAGTCTGCCCCAACTGGACCCTGACGTGAGGGTCAGGTGGCGAGCCCTTCGTCACCCTCTGCCCGGAGACCCGGCCAGAGACCTGACCGTAGCCTCTCTCCGAAGGTGGATCAGGGGCTGCGGACCGGCTCAGAGAACCGACGTGCCGAGCCCAGCGAAGGTCGCGCCCAGATCGCTCACGCCGCGGCCTCGGCGAGCAGCAAGTCGACGACGGTGCGCAGGTCCTCGCCGCGGACCTGCCCGGTGTAGACGGCGGTCACCCGGCCGTCGCGGTCGAGCAGGATCGTCGCGGGCACCACGTTGGCCGGGAACCCGCTGAAGGACAGTGCCACCTCACCCCGCGGGTCGAAGGCCGACGGATAGGGAACGCCCACCTCGTCGAGGAAGGCGGCCGCGAGCTGCCGCTGGTCCTTGACGTCGATGCCGAGGAACTGCACGCCGCGGTCGGCGGCGTCGGCGTGCACGGCCTGGAACTCCGGGTTCTCCACCCGGCAGGGCGCGCACCACGACCCCCAGAAGTTGATCACGGCGACGCCGCCGGCCAGGGACGCCGAGTCGAACGGGCTCCCGTCGAGCAGCTCGCCGGAGAAGGCCGGTGCCGGCGCCCGCCGGTTCTCCGGCGCACCGTCGCGGTGAGTGTCGGCGCGGTGAACTGGTACTGGGCGACTGAGCCGGCTGCGCCGTCCCCGTCGGTGGAGCACGCGGCCAGCGCGGCCACGGCGCCCCTCCGGCGGCCAGCAGCGCGGTGCGACGGCTGAACGACACCTGCCTCATCGTCATCTCCTCGAGGTGGCCACGGTCGAGCGGTGGACGCTCCGGCAGTGGTACGTCCGGAACCGGTGCCGGCCGCGCCGAGAGGCGCGCAGCCCACCGAGGACGAGCGGGCGGAACTGACCCGCCTCCGCGCGGAGATCGATGCCCATCGCTCCGCGCCACCCGCAGCAGCCGGTCCGGACCTGGCCGCATCAGGCCGGTGAGCGGGTCGGGTCTCCGCGCGACTGCCGGCAGGCGCCTCGTCCACTACTCCCGGTAGTAATCTGACGGACGCCGTCTCGCGGTCAGTGGGTCACCCCGTTGGCGGCGTCACGCAGCGGAGGGATGAGGGGGTGGCCGGTGCGGCCGTTCGGTGAGCTGGAAGCCGCGGTCATGGAGGCGCTGTGGCAGCGGGGGGGCCAGGCGACCGTCCGTGAGGTCCTGGCCGAGCTGAACGCCTCCCGCTCGCTGGCGTACACCACCGTGATGACGGTGCTGGACAACCTGCACCGCAAGGGTGCCCTCCGACGGGAGATGGAGGGGCGGGCCTGGCGGTACAGCCCCGTCCGCACCCGCGCCGAGCACTCCGCCGCGCTGCTTCAGGAGGTGCTGGGCGCGGCCGGGGACCGCGACCAGGTGCTCATGCACTTCGTCGCCGACCTCGACGCCGACACGGTGGCCAGCCTCCGGACCGCCGTCGAGGCGGCCCGCGAGGCGAAGGACGCATGACCACCGCGGTCGGGCTCCTGGCCGTCGCCGCGGTACTTGCGGTGCTGGCTCCCCGAGCGATCGGCGCCGGCTGGTCGGACCGGTCTCCGCGGTCGGCGGTCGCCGCCTGGCAGGCGGCTTCAGCCGGCGTCCTGGTCTCGGTGGTGCTCGCCGGTCTGACGCTGCTGGTGCCGGCCGCAGCGGTGAGCGAGGGCCTGGCCGCGATCCTCGACGCCTGCGCGATGACGATTGCCGCCGTCTACCGCTCACCGGGGCAGCTGGCGCCCGTGCTCGCCGGCGTCCTGCTCGCCGGCGGAACGGTGACGCGGCTGGGCTGGGTGGCCACCCGCAGCGGGCGGCGCACCGGGCGGGAACGCCGCCGGCTGCACGCGGCGATCCTGACCGCCGCGCAGCACGATCCGGCCCTGGGCGCGGTCGTGGCCGAGTCCGACCACGCCGCCGCGTTCTGCGTGCCCGGGCGACCCCGCACCGTCGTGCTGACCACCGCCGCCGTCGGCACCCTCTCCGACGACGAACTCGCCGCCGTGCTGGCTCACGAGCGGGCTCACCTGCGCGGCCGCCACCACCTGGCGGTGGGGGCCGCCCGGATCCTCGACCGGGCGTTCCCGGGCGTGCCGCTGTTCTCCCGAGGCCGGGCCGAGGCCGAGCGGCTGGTCGAGCTGTTGGCCGACGACGCCGCGGCGCGGCACGTCGACCGGGTCGAGGTCGCTTCGGCGCTGGTCGCCCTCGCGGGCATGCGGGCCCCGGCCGCCGCGCTCCCGGCCGTATCGGGAGCCGGCGTCGCGCGGGTGACCCGGCTGCTCCAGCCGGTCCTCCCCGTCGGCCGGCTGCACCGGTCCGCCGCCGGCGCCGCGGCGTTCGCGGTGGTGGCCGGGCCGGTGGCGATGGCCGCCTGGCCGCTTGTGTCCGCGGCGTCCAGCGGCCTGTGCGTCTTCCCCGGAGCCGGCTGGATGTGACCCGGCAACGCCCGTCTACTATCAGTAGTAGTAATTGCCGTCCGGCCCTGGGGGACCTCATGCCGCCGACCCGACCCGCCCGCTGCGCTCAGCCCTCCGCCGGCCGGCCGAGCCCGTCTCGGCCGTGGTGGGCGACCGCCGCCGCCGCAAGCGTGCTGGTCCTCGCCGGCTGCGGCACCGACCCGGCTGCCGGCCGCGAAGGTGAGGCGCAGGCCCACGGCGGCGACGTCACCCTCGAGCACGTCCACGGGCTGGGGATCGACCCGGCCGACGACACCCTGTACGCCGGCACCCACCACGGCCTGGTCCGCATCTCTCCGGACGGGGAGCTGACCCGGGTGGCCGACCGGGTGCAGGACTTCATGGGCTTCACCGTGGTGGGCGCCGGGCACTACCTGGCCAGCGGCCACCCCGGCGCCGACCAGTCCGGCCCGGGCAACCTGGGGCTGATCGAGACCACCGACGGCGGGCGCACCTGGACCACGCTCTCGCTCGAGGGCGAGGCCGACTTCCACGCCCTCGACGCCGCCGGAGGCGTGATCTACGGGCACAGCGGCGGCCGCCTGCTGGTCAGCGAGGACGGCGTCGACTGGACCGACCGGGGTGCCGTGCGGATCGCCGATCTCGCCGTCGACCCGGCCGACCCGCAGCGGCTGCTGGCCACCACCGAGAGCGGCCTGGTGGTCAGCGAGGACGCCGGGGCCAGCTTCGCCGCCGTGCCCGGCGCGCCGCTGCTGCTGCTCGTCGACCTGGCCGCCGGCGGCGACTACGCGGCCGGCGTCTCGCCCGACGGCACCGTTCACGTCAGCGCCGACCGCGGCCGGACCTGGACCGAGCGCAGGAACGTCGACGGCGTGCCGCAGGCGCTCGCCGCGGACGGGGAGGACGTCCATGTCGCCGTGGACGGCGCCGTGCTGACCTCCACCGACGGCGGCGCGAGCTTCACCGCGCTGCACAGGGAGCGGTGAGCCCATGGACCACGGTGGCGGGATGATGGGGATGATGGGCGGCTGGATGCTGCTGTGGGCCCTGGTCGGACTCGCCGTCCTCGTCCTGGCGGTCCTGACGTCGATCTGGGTGTGCCGGCGGCTCACTCCGGGCCGGCGGGACGAGATGGCCGGCTCGCCCGGCCGGCGAGGCGAGGGCTCGAACGCCCTGGAGGTGCTGCGCCGGCGTTACGCCGCCGGGGAGCTCGACCGCGAGCAGTACCTCCGGATGCAGCGCGACCTGTCCGGGGAGTGACGGCGCCGGTCGGCTCAGCCGGCGGTGGCCAGCCGGGTCAGGTCCTCGGTGTACTGCTCAGGCGTGGTCCCGCCGGTGTAGATGACCGACCGGCCACCCGGCCCCCAAGCGTACACGATGCCGGCGTGGTCGACGGCGTAGTCGCCGTGGCTGTGCGCCTCCCCGCCGTGCCCCGCCTCCTCGTCGTGCGGGTGGACGACCGCGGTCGAGGGGTCGGCGACCTGCGCACTCTCCGGCAGGTACAGCCCGGCCAAGGCCGCGGCAGTGGCCTCGTTGCCGCCGACGAGCCCGGTGAACGCGGGGTCGAAGCGGTCGAGCCACTCGCGCAGCGACTGTGGGGTGTCGCGGGCCGGGTCCTCGGTGACGAACACGACCTGCACCCGGTCGCGGACCTCCGGGTCCAGCCCGTCCCGGGCCAGTGCGAGGTCGGCCATGGTCGTCGGGCACAGGTCTGGGCAGTGCGTGTAGCCGAAGAACAGCAGCGTGACCTCGTCCGCGGCCCGGTTCCCGAGGTCGAACGGCTCACCGGTGGTCGCCGGCAGGGTCAGCTCCGGGCGGGGGCGAGCCGGCTCCATCAGCGTGCCGTGGAACCCGTCGTCGTCCGCGGTGACCGACAGTCCGGTCGCCGCGGACACCTCCGCCGGGCCGGTGGGGCCCTCGCCGCAACCGGCGAGCAGCAGCCCGGTCACCGCCACCGCCGCGCCGACGGCGACGCGGCCGGAGCGTGTACGCACGAGGCCTCCAGAGCTGGCCATTGCAGGGACGCGCCCAGGCTACTACGGGCCATCGTAGAACCGTTCCTCGAGCTCCCGCCCGAGCAGACCGAGCAGGCGGTCACTGACGCCCTGGCCGCCGGCTACCGCCCACATCGACACCGCCGCCGCCTACGGCAACGAGGAGGCCGTCGGCCGCGCGATGAGGAGTAGTGGCATCCCCCGCGACGAGCTGTTCGTCACGACCAAGCTGTGGGTCTCCGACGCCGGTGAGGAGGCCGCCGGGCGGGTGTTCGACAGGTCGCTGCAGCGCATCGGCCTGGACCACCTCGACCTGTACCTGATCCACCAGCCCTACGGGGACTACTACGGTTCCTGGCGCGCCATGCAGGACCTCCACCGGCAGGGCCTCGTCACGGCCATCGGGGTCTCCAACTTCCACCCCGACCGGCTGATGGACCTCATCGAGCACAACGAGGTCACCCCGGCGGTCAACCAGATCGAGACCCACCCGTACTTCCAGCGCACCGCCGACCAGGCGCTCATGCGCGAGCGCGGCGTCCAGATCGAGTCCTGGGGCCCCTTCGCCGAGGGCCGCAACAACCTCTTCTCCGACCCGCTCCTGAGCGAGATCGGTGCCGCGCACGGCAAGTCCGTCGCCCAGGTCGTCCTGCGCTGGCTCATCCAGCGCGACGTCGTCGTCATCCCCAAGTCCGTCCGGCCCGAGCGGATGGCCGAGAACATCGGCGTCTTCGACTTCCAGCTCTCCGACGAGCAGATGGCGCGGATCGCGGCGATGGACACCGGCACCTCGCAGTTCTTCGACCACCGCGACCCCGAGATGGTCAGCCGGCTCGGCAACGCCCGCCTCGACTGATCACCCGCCACGTCGACCCGTACCACCAGCGCCGGGCAGGCGTCCCCCTCAGCGCTTACCCCGGAGACGAGAGAGGCCCTGGTCAGCAAACCAGACCAGGGCCTCCCCCGCGTGGGGTGAGTGACGGGGCTCGAACCCGCGACACCCAGGATCACAACCTGGTGCTCTACCAGCTGAGCTACACCCACCACGTCTCCCGGACGACCGCTGCGAGAGCAGGTCTCCGGGGAACGGGGACGACGATACCGGAGACCCTCAGGCGTCCGACGCGGCCTGTCCGGGCGCGCCGGCGTCCTCGGCCGCGAGCAGACCGGCGAAGGAGGCGGCGACCTCCGCGGCGGCGGCCTGCGCCTGGGACGTCGAGGGTCCGGGGCCGTCGACGAACAGCGTCTGCCGGTAGTAGGCGAGCTCGCGGACGGACTCGATGATGTCGGCCAGCGCCCGGTGGGCCAGCCCCTTCTGCGGCTGGGCGAAGTACACCCGGGGGAACCAGCGGCGGGCCAGCTCCTTGACCGAGGAGACGTCGATCATCCGGTAGTGCAGGTGGTCGTCGAGCTCGGGCATGTCCCGGGCGAGGAAGCCCCGGTCGGTGCCGATCGAGTTGCCGCACAGCGGCGCCGTCCGCCGCTCGGGCACGAACCGCTTCACGTAGGCCAGCAGCTGCTGCTCGGCCTCGGCGACGGTGAGCGTCGAGGCCCGCACCGCCTCGGTCAGACCGGACTTGGCGTGCATCTCGGTCACGACCTCGACCATGCCCTCCAGCGCGGCGTCGTCGGCCGAGATGACCAGGTCCAGGCCGGGGTCCAGGACGTTGAGCTGGGAGTCGGTGACGAGCACTGCGACCTCGATCAGCTTGTCGCGGGTGAGGTCCAGCCCGGTCATCTCGCAGTCGATCCAGACCAGGTGTCCCGCGCTGTCCGCCACGAGCGCCGACCCTACGTCCCGCCCCGTGCGGCTGCCCGCACGGCAGGCGCTCGCCGCATCCGCCAGCCCGGAGCAGCTCGGGGGCCCGGCGCGCCGACCCGCGCAACGCCCGGGACCGGCCCGTCACATGACGTAACGTCGGGCGCAGCCCCACCAGGTGACCGTGCCGCGACGTCGGCGCAACGCGGCTCCCGCGCCGTCCCACCGCCCCCTGCCACCCGCCTCCGGAGGACGACGTGCTGGCCCTCACCCCCACGCCGCTGCAGACGGCGGGGGAGCGTGCGCTCTTCGCCGAACTGACCCGCTGGGACACCGGCGGGGCGGTCCGTGGGGCGGTCGTCGCCTCCCTCCCCGTGGTCGACGGTCCGATGGGCCGCCGGCTCTCCGACGCGGTGCTCTTCGTCCCCGAGGGGCTGGCCGTCGTCCGCGTCGCCGAGGCGGTCCGGCAGAGCGGCGTGGTGACCGCGCTGCCCGAGGGCTCCTGGACCATCGGCCCCGAGCCCGGGCGGCCGGGCGACGTGCTGCAGCTGTCCGGCGGCGGGTCCACGCCGCTGGACGGGCTGATGCGCGCCGGCATGGACACCGCCATGCGGCTGCGCCGCGCCGGCCTGGAGCCGGGCCGCATCGCCCGGTTCACCGTGCTGGTGGGGGACATCACCGGCCTGGTGCCCGCCGACGGCGACCTGGGCGAGGGCGACCAGGTCGCGCTGCTCGAGCCCCGCTCGCTGCTGCTCGGCATCGCCCGCTCAGCCCGCTACACCGGCGTCGCCAACCCCCGCCTCTGGACGACGGCCGACGTGCGCGCCGCCCTGGAGGCCCTCGAGCTCGACGGCCGGACGCCGACCACCCAGGAGCTCAACGGCGAGGGCTTCCCGTACTCGCCCTACGTCCTGCGCACCCCCGAGCTGCTCGCCCCGGCCGCGATGGCCGCCGGGGTGGCGGCGCCGGAGCACGCCTCGCCGCAGCTCGCCGCGCCCCAGCACGCGCAGCCGGTGCCGGTGCCGTACCACCCCGCGTTGCACGCCGCCCCGGCCCAGCCCCTGCGCCCACTGGCCGACCCC
>JALYNA010000194.1 GCA_030773455.1 Actinomycetota bacterium | reverse complement strand
GCACGGGCGGCCGGCCCAGCAGCGGCGGCACGGCCAGCGCGGTGCCCGGCGCCGGCGGCGGGAGCAGCGACAGCGGCGGCAGGATCGTGGTGGCGTCGGAGAGCACCGGAGCCGGGTCGCTGGCGGTCGGGGCCAGGACGTCGGCCTCCACCTCCCACTCGTCGGCCTCGGCGGTCGCCTCCACCCAGACGGGGATCTCGAGCGTGTGCGCCGAGGCGTTGGAGTCGTCCCACGCGTCGGCCGCCTCCATCGGGTGCTCGGCCTGCGAGGAGCCGGCGAGGACCCCGCGCAGCAGCTGGGTGAGGGCGCGTCGGAGGTGTCGTGCGCCAGGGCGGCGCGCAGCACCTCGGTGATCGCCTCCTCGCGGGAGGTGATCGGTCCGGTGCTGAAGTCCGGCTCGTGCACCCACTCCGGCATCGGGACCGGCCCGGGCGCCCACTCGGGCACCGCGGCCGCCTCGGGCTCCGGTTGGGGAGCGGGCGCCGGGGGGACGACGACCGCGGCCGGCTGCGGCGCAGTGGCCGGCTGGGGGACGACCGGCGCGGGCGGGACGACGGGCGGTGCCGGAGGCGTGGACGGAGCGGCCGGCTGGAGCACCGCCTCCCAGAAGGAGGTGGACACCGGGGCAGCAGGAACCGGAGCAGCGGCGGGAGCAGCAGCGGCGGCGGCAGCCGGGGCCGGAGCAGCAGCCGGGGCGGGGGCAGCGGCGGCGACCGAGGCGATCGCCTCGTCCACGGCCTCGCGCACGTCGACGTCCCCCGCCACCATCTGGGCCAGCGCGGCGGTGAACGGCGACGGCGGCAGCGCAGCGTCGTCCACCGGAGCCGGCGCCGGAGCCGGAGTCCGGGCCGGAGCGGGAGTCCGAGCCGGAGCCGCGGGAGCGGCCTTGGCGGCAGCGGTGCGGAAGCCCTTCGCAGCGGCCGGACGGGACGCGCGTGGCGCGGCGGTCCGGGAGTACAGCCCCACGGCGGGCTGGCCGGCGCCGTCGCCGAGCAGGTCGGCCAGCTCGTCGACCGGGTCGGGCAGCACCGGGTCGCGGCGCAGCGCGGCCTCGATGCGGGCCATCGACTCGGCCTTCGACGCCGGGCGACGCTCCACGACGGGGGCCGGGGCGGCCTCCTCCACCTCGGCGACGAAGCGCTCGGTGGTGAAGAACCCCATGACCCCGCCGGTACGGACCCGGCGGATGCCGACGATCCGGACGGAGGAGCCGTACTTCTCCCGCGCGGCGGCGATGGCGCCCTCGCGGGACGCGGCCTCAACGGACGGCAACGGCACCGTTCACCACTCCCAGTGACTCGATCTGGGCCGTACGGGAGACCTCCGTGTAGGAGATCACCGGCAGGCGGGGGAGGATCTGACGCATCAGGCGCGACAGGGCGGCCCGGACCTGGGGTGAGCACACCAGCACGGGGGCCAGGCCCAGCCGCTCGGCGTCGGTCAGCAGGCCGGTGCAGCCGTTGACCAGCGCATCGACCGTGCCGGCGTCCAGGGCGAGGACCTGTCCGGCCTCGCTCTGCCGCACGGCCTCGAGCAGGCGCTGCTCGAACGCCGGGTCGAGGGTCATGACGTGCAGCCGCTCGTCGGGGGTGACGTAGGGCTGGCTGATCGCCGACCCGAGCGCCGTCCGGGCGGCCTCGACCAGGCCGTCGACGTCGGTGGATACCTTCGCCCGGACCGAGAGCGCTTCGAAGATGCGCACCAGGTCGCGGATGGAGACGTTCTCGGCGAGCAGCCCGTGCAGCACGCGCTGGATCTCGCCCAGCGTGAGCAGCGTCGGGGTGAGCTCCTCGACGACGATCGGGTGGGTCCGCTTGACCATCTCGACCAGCAGCCGCACGTCCTCCCGGCCGAGCAGGTCCGCGGCATTCTGCCGGACGACCTCGGCCAGGTGCGTGGTGATGACCGAGGAGCGGTCGACGACGGTGGCGCCGGCCATTTCGGCCTGCCGCTGCAGCTCGACCGGCACCCACTTCGCGGGCAGCCCGAACACCGGCTCGCGGGTGGCCCGGCCGGGCAGCCCGTCGAGCATGTCGCCGATGGCCAGGACCGTGCCGGCCGGCGAGGAGCCCTTGGCCGCGGGGACGCCGTTGAGCCAGATGACGTACTGCGAGGCGGGCAGGTCGAGGTTGTCGCGGGTGCGCACCAGCGGAATGACCAGGCCGGTCTCCATGGCGACCTTCCGGCGCAGCGCCTTGACGCGGTCGAGCAGGTCGCCGCCGCGCGAGGCGTCGACCAGTTCCACCAGGTCGAAGGCCACCTCGAGCTCCAGGGGGTCGACGCGTATCTTCTCGGCGATCGCCTCGGGGGAGTCCGGCCGCGGCTCGTCGTCCGCGGTGGCCTGCGGGTCGGCGTCCTCGTCGACGTCCGGGGTCTCCTCCATGCGCGAGGCCATGAACAGGAAGAGGCCACCGATGATGAGGAAGGGCAGCTTGGGCAGCCCGGGGATCAGGCACAGCGCCAGGGCGGCCCCGCCGGCGATGCGCACCGGCTGCTTGAAGCGGCCGAGCTGGGCGATCAGGTCGCTGCCCATGTCCCCGTCGGAGGCCGAGCGGGTGACGATGATGCCGGTCGCGGTGGACAGCAGCAGCGCGGGGATCTGGGAGACCAGGCCGTCGCCGACGGTCAGCAGCGAGTAGGTCGAGACGGCATCGCCGGGGGCCACGCCCAGCTGCAGAACGCCGATCGCCATCCCGCCGATGAGGTTGATCAGCGTGATGATGATGGCGGCGATGGCGTCGCCCTTGACGAACTTCGAGGCACCGTCCATCGAGCCGTAGAAGTCCGCCTCGGCGGTGACCTCGGTGCGCCGCCGACGGGCCTGCTTCTCGTTGATCAGCCCGGCGTTGAGGTCGGCGTCGATCGCCATCTGCTTGCCGGGCATCGCGTCGAGGGTGAAGCGGGCGCCGACCTCGGCGACGCGGCCGGCACCGTTGGTGATGACGACGAACTGGATGATCGTCAGGATCACGAAGATGACCAGGCCGACGATCAGCGAGCCGCCGATCACGAAGTGCCCGAACGCCTCGATGACCTTGCCGGCGTAGCCGTCGGTCAGCACCAGCCGCGTCGAGGAGACGTTGAGCGCCAGCCGGAACAGCGTCGCGATGAGGATCAGCGACGGGAAGACGGCGAAGTCCAGCGGCCGCTTGATCTGCATGGACACCAGCAGGATCAGCAGGGCCGCGACGATGTTGAAGCCCAGCAGCAGGTCCAGCACGGCGGCCGGCAGCGGCACGACCAGCATGAGGACGATGGCCACCACGCCGATCGGGACGGCGGCCTTCGTCAGCTTGTGCACGGAGGACTCATCGGCAGAGCGCCCGGGGCGGGGCACCGTCGTCCGCCCCAGCCGTCACCTCCGCCCCAGCCGCCCCGGTCGCCGGTGGGCGTCAGGACCCGCCGCGCGCGTCAACGACGGGCGCCGGCCCGGGGCAGGCCCTCGACGTCCGGCGCGGAGAAGCCGGGCCGGTGGAACCCCCCGCGCACGCCGCGGGCCGACAGCTGCATGACGAACGCCAGCACCCGCGCCACCGCGGTGAACAGCTGGGCGGGCACCTCCTGGCCGAGCTCGCAGGAGGCGTGCAGCGCCCGGGCGAGCGGGATGTCCTGCACCATCGGCACCCGCGCCTCGGCCGCGCGCTCACGGAGCTTGGCGGCCACCTCGTCGGCGCCCTTGGCCACCACCCGGGGGGCGCCGCGGTCGGGCTGGTACTTCAGCGCGACGGCCACGTGAGTGGGGTTGACCAGCAGGACGTCGGCGTCGGCGACCTCGGCCATCATCCGGTTGCGCGACATCGCCATCTGGGTGGCCCGGCGCTGGGCCTTCACGTGCGGGTCGCCCTCGGAGTTCTTGTGCTCCTGCTGGATCTCGTACTTGCTCATCTTGAGCTTCTTCATCGTCTGC
>JALYNA010000193.1 GCA_030773455.1 Actinomycetota bacterium | reverse complement strand
CCTCAGCCTCCGAGCGCGGCGGTGACGACGGCCTTGGCCTCCTCCTGCACCTGCGCCAGGTGGTCGGGGCCCTTGAAGGACTCCGCGTAGACCTTGTAGACGTCCTCGGTGCCCGACGGGCGGGCGGCGAACCAGGCGTTCTCCGTGGTGACCTTCAGCCCGCCGATCGCGGCGTCGTTGCCCGGCGCGCGGGTGAGCTTGGCGGTGATCGGCTCGCCGGCCAGCTCGGTCGCCGTCACGTCCTCCGGGGACAGCTTCCCCAGCGCCGCCTTCTGCTCGCGGGTGGCCGGTGCGTCGACGCGGGCGTAGGCCGACTCCCCGTACTGCCGGGTCAGCTCGGCGTGCAGCTGGGACGGCGAGCTGCCGGTCACCGCCTGGATCTCGCTGGCCAGCAGCGCGAGCAGGATGCCGTCCTTGTCCGTCGTCCACACGCCGCCGTCCCGCCGCAGGAAGGAGGCACCGGCGGACTCCTCGCCGCCGAAGCCGACCGACCCGTCGAGCAGGCCGGGGACGAACCATTTGAACCCGACCGGCACCTCGACGAGCCGCCGGCCCAGGCCCTCCACCACGCGGTCGATGAGGGACGACGACACCAGCGTCTTGCCGACCGCGACGTCGGCGCCCCACTCCGGCCGATGTGCGAACAGGTAGG
The DNA here is from genome assembly GCA_030773455.1 of Actinomycetota bacterium. Taxonomy (GTDB): domain Bacteria; phylum Actinomycetota; class Actinomycetes; order Mycobacteriales; family Geodermatophilaceae; genus Geodermatophilus. Next base: position 8,701 of record JALYNA010000193.1, on the reverse strand, counting down.
AGATCGCGACGGCGAGGAAGTGGTTGGGGTTCATCAGCCCGCCGTCGGGGGTCACGATGCCGTGCCGGTCGGCGTCGGCGTCGTTGCCGGTGGCGATCTGGTACTGCTCTCGCTTGCCGATCAGCGAGGCCATGGCCGACGGCGACGAGCAGTCCATGCGGATTTTGCCGTCCCAGTCCAGCGTCATGAACCGCCAGGTCGGGTCGACGAGCGGGTTGACGAGGGTGAGGTCGAGCCGGTGCCGCTCGGCGATAGCCGCCCAGTAGTCGACGCTGGCGCCGCCGAGCGGATCGGCGCCGATGCGGACGCCGGCATCCCGGACCGCGTCCAGGTCCAGCACCGACGGCAGGTCGTCGACGTAGTCGCCGAGGAAGTCGTGCGCGGTCGCGGCGGCGCGCGCCCGGGCGAACGGCACGCGCCGCACCCCTTCGAGCCCCTCGTGGAGCAACTCGTTGGCGCGGTCGGCGATCGTCTTCGTGGCGTCGGTGTCGGCCGGGCCGCCGTTGGGCGGGTTGTACTTGAAGCCGCCGTCGCGGGGCGGATTGTGCGACGGAGTGACGACGATGCCGTCGGCGAGGCCGCTGGTGCGCCCCCGGTTGACCCGCAGGATGGCGTGGCTGACCGCCGGGGTGGGCGTGTACCGGTCGGCGGCGTCGACCAGCACGGTCACGTCGTTGGCGACCAGCACCTCCAGCGCCGAGGCCCAGGCCGGCTCGGAGAGGGCGTGGGTGTCGCGGCCGACGAACAGCGGCCCGTCGTACCCCTGGGCCGCGCGGTACTCGCAGATGGCCTGCGTGGTGGCCAGGATGTGCGCCTCGTTGAAGGCCGAGTCGAACGCCGACCCGCGGTGGCCGCTGGTGCCGAAGGCGACCTGCTGCGCCGGGTCCTCCGGGTCGGGCTCCCGGGTGTAGTACGCCGTCACCAGAGAGGCGACGTCGACCAGGTCGCTGGGGGCAGCCGGCTGTCCGGCACGGGGGTCGGTCATGCGCCGATCCTGACCCGGCCCACCGTGTTCGTGCGAGCCGGCTGCAGACTCGGGCGCCGGATCCTCGCCGCGACGGCGGTCGAGTGATCCCGGACGGGCCTACACCGGGTCGGCGGCGGCCGCCGGAGCCGCCTCCAGGGCGGCGGCCACCGCCTCGAATCCGGCCAGTGCGGCGGTGAGGTCGTCAACGATCTCGCGGGCGATGACCTCGGGTGCTGGCAGGTCGTCGACGTCCTCGAGCGAGGCATCCTTCAGCCAGGTGATGTCGAGGTCGGCCTTGTCCCGGGCCACCAGTTCGTCGTACCCGAACGACCGGAATCGCTCGGTCTCCACCCGCTCGGACCGGGGGCGCCCGGCCCGGAAAGCCTCGACGAAGTCGTCCAGGTGAGCACGCCGCAGCGGGTTCTGCTTGAGCCGAGGAATAGCACGTTGGCCTTGACGCCCTGCGCGTAGAAGATGCCCGTGGGCAGCCGCAGCAGGGTGTGGACGTCGTAGTCCCGCAGCAGCTTGCGGCGGATGGTCTCGCCCGCACCGCCATCGAAGAGCACGTTGTCGGGAAGGACGACGGCGGCGCGGCCGTTCATCGCCAGGCTGAACTCACCTCCTGGTCCACGGATCTCATGCCTCACCGCGGCCACCCGACGGTCGACGAACGCAGCGGCCGCATGCGGATCTCGCACACGCACCAAGGGAATGGTGTTCCCCACGTCGTCCCGGAGCCGGAACCTCCCACTGGCCAGGTCCAGGGCCTCCAGCCGTCCGACCCTGGTCATCTCGTGCTGAGCCACCTGGTCCGACGTCATCCAAACGGCCCGATCGACCTCCACCGGCCTGAACGTGACGTTCGTGCCGTCGCCGCGGCCGAACCGGACCTCGCGCGCCCGGTTCAACCCGTCGAGGAGTCGCACCGCGCTCTCGTCGATGCCGTTCGTGGTCCAGTTCGGCTTGGTCCCGCTACCGAGTCCGGAGACGACCTCCCAGAACCGATCAGCGATCCGCTGTTCGAGTCCATCGTCGATGGGCAGAACGCCGATCTGCCCGTAGCCGATGAGCAGGCGAGTGCTGCCCGTGGCAAGCCCGGTGAGCGGAGCCTCGTCGAGTTCTCCACCGCGGCCAGGCTCCGACCCGGCCCGCTCTGCTCGGCGACATGCCGGTCAACCCGCGTGGCCAGCTCCTGGAAGGGCGCCGTGATGGCCGTCAGATCGGCCAGCGAGATCTCACCGTCCGGAGTCGGCAGCCCTGACAGGCGGAGCTCGAGGTCATTGCTCTCCACGTCGCCGCTCACCTCCTTCGCAGCAACCGATGGTCGCACGAGACTCCGACGATCCGCCTGATCCATGGGACAGGCGGTCGCGGCCAGACCTCGTCGGCAAGACCCCGGGTGTGACACGAGGAGCCTTCCCTGGGTGCTGTCCGCCCGCGGCGGGAGAGGTCCCACCTCAACGAACCGCAGCCGTATAGCAGCACACCGGATCGGCTCCGCTGGCCCGAGAACCGCCGTGCTGAGCTGCGGTTTCTGTCGTACCCCGACCGTATGTTCGACTCGTCGATCCGATGCTGCCGGGAGAGGAGGGCGAGGTGTCCGAACTGCGCTCCGCCCTCGACGGGCTGGCGGAGACCGACCTCGCCGGGCTGTCCGACGACGCACTGCTCGACCTGGTCGGCGAGCTCTCCACGGTCGCGAACCGGGTCGCAGCCGCCCTCACCTCGGCGGTGCGGGCGGCCGACTGCCGGGAGAGCTACCGTCGCGACGGCGCGGTGTCGATGAAGGGCTGGCTGCGCGGCAGCTGCCGGCTGGCGCCGGCGGAGGCCACGGCCATCGTGTCGACGGGGCGCCGGCTGGAGCAGCTGCCCGAGACCGCCGCCGCCTTCGCCACAGGCGAAATCACGGCCGCGCACGCGCGGGTGATCACCCGGGCCATGACCCCTGGGCGGGTGGCCAAGGCGGCCGATGCGGGCATCGACCTGGCGGAGACCGATCGCATCCTCGCCGACCTGGCCCGGCAGACGGCGCCGCACGAGACGGCGCGGGGTGTGGCCCGCTGGGTGGCCGGGGTCGATCCCGACGGTGCGCTCGACGAGGCGGCCGACGTCCGCCGCCGGTTCACCATGGCCTCCGGTCTAGATGGCCGGGTGCACCTGCGTGGTGACCTGGACCCCGTCGGCGGCGAGTACCTGCACACAGCGCTGGCCGCGCTGATGAACGGCGACCGCCCGGCCCGCGACACCCGCAGCCACGCCGAGCGGCAGGCCGACGCGCTGGTCGCCCTCGCCCGCGGGGCCCTGGACAGCGGCTCGCTGCCCGACGTCCGCGGGGAGCGCCCGCACGTGCGGGTCACCATCGACTGGCAGGCCCTCTGCGCCGAGCGCGGCGTCCCCGGCGTCGCCGGCGGCGAGCTCGGGTGGGCCGGGCCGATCACCCCGGAGACCGCACGGCGGCTCGCCTGCGACGCCAGCGTCGTCCGAGTCATCACCGGGCCGGACGGGCTGCCGCTGGACGTCGGTCGCGCCCTGCGCACGGTCACCACTGCCATCCGCCGGGCCATCGAGATCCGCGACGGGCACTGCGTCTTCGCCGGATGCGACGCCCCGCCGGAGTGGTGCGACGTCCACCACGTCGTCCACTGGGCACACGGCGGGCCGACCTCGTGCGAGAACGGCGCGCTGCTCTGCGAACGGCACCACACCGCCTGCCACGAGGGCAGCTTCTCGGTCAGCCGCGATGCCGGGACCAGCTCCTGGCACACCTGGCGACCCGACGGCACCGAAATCCTCAGCCGGGCCGGCCCCTGACGAGGGCGGCGGGATCCGCCGCCCTGGTCCTGTCAACGAACCGTCCGTGCCGGTCCTCAACCCACGGGTGCGAGCAGGTCGGTGGTCTGCTCCGCGGCGAGCTCCTCCACGATCTCGGTGTCCGTGCTGTGCCTGGTCAACCGCCCGGAGAAGGCGGCGTCCAACAGCGCCCGCCGTAAGGCTGTCGCGTGCGCCCCGGCCTGACGCAGAGCGGCCTGGATTCGAGTACGAGCCTCGCGCGCCTCGTGCACCCGAGTGATGACCCTGCGCTGAACATCAAGAGCCGGGATTGGGAGTTCGACCCCTTGAGCTTTGAGACGCTCAACGTGTAGAGCCCGCTACTCGAGCTTGCGTAAGACCCCGGCGGGTCTGGGGAGCGTTCCAGGCTATCTCCAAGTACTCAGGCAAAAGACTTGGGCGAGGGCGCACTCGGATCAAATGGTTCTGGTGCACACAGTCGTTGATCGAGCCATCCCACAGCGCGGCCCTGCCAATCTGACTCGGATGACGTTGTAGATCTCCGTCAGCCGCCGGCCGTCGTCCGGCGTGGCGTAGTTCTGGAACTCGACGAGCGTCTGCGTGCCGAGGTTGTTCCGGTCGACCAGGAAGAGGATGCGCCGGAAACCGCCGTGCTTGAGGAGCCGGTAGCACGTCGTCACGGCGGTGTAGGTCTTGCCGGCACCGGTGGCCATCTGCACCAGCGACCGGCTGTACCGCTGCTCGGCCAGTGACCGCTCGATCCCCTCGATGGCGGTGATCTGCGCCGGCCTCAGCCCCTCCGTGACCGGCGGCGGCATGCCCCGGACCCGTGCGCGCCAGGTGGCCGCTGACGCGTCGGTCTGGGCGTCGCGGATCGTCCGAGCGAGCGTCTCCGGCCCGGCGAAACGTGAAAACCCTCCGCGCTCGTGGCACCGGGTCGTAGCTGTTGGTGACGTGCACCTCGGAGCCCGACGCCTCGAAGACGAACGGCAGGCGGTCGTCGAGGGTGAGCGCGCGGAGCCGGACGTCGGGCGGCAGGCCGGTGGCGTAGCGAGCCGACTGCCACTCCACGCCGGACAACGTCGTCCCCTCGGGCTTGGCCTCGATGACACCCACGGCGCGCTTGTCCACGTAGAGGACATAGTCCGCTCGCCCGTGCCGCTTCGCCATGACGACCTCGCGGACGGCGACGCCGGGCAGCGTCAGGTTCGCCCGGGCCTTGTCCTGAACCGCCCATCCGGAAGCCTTGAGATGCCGGTCGATGAGCACGCCCGCACGCTGCTCGGCGGTCAGCGAACTCGTATCCCCCGTGACGGACATGAGGGTTCGCACGATAGGCCGTCCTGGCTACGGAGCGCAGTGACGCCACCCCGCTCGGGGGTCCTGATCCGTCGAGGAGGTGGTGCATCAACGGGGAAACCGCCGAGATCAATCGCCGCACCGGTCAGGAGCCGGCCACGATAGCTCGTGGTCGCCGCCGACCCGGAGCGCGGCTCATCCCCTCGTCGCGCGCCGTCACCCGCACGGAGATCGGCGGAGGGATGCGGTCGGCCGAGCGCCACGAGGTGACGCGACTGCTGTCCAGCCTCGACGTCTTCCCCGTGACCGAGCGGGTCGGCTGGCGCGCCGGGGAGCTGATGCGGGCCCACCGCCGGTCGCACCAGGGCATCGGCCTCGGCGACTACCTCGTGGCCGCGGTCGCCGAGGTCAACGGGCTGGAGGTGGCCACCCTGAACGTGCGGCACTTCCCGATGTTCCCCCGCCTCGCACCGCCGTTCGCGGTGCCCTGAGGACGTCGCCCGGCCACTGCGGATGTCCCCCGCGCGGCGTCCCCGGTCCCAGGACCCCCACGGTCCTCGGCCGGGCCCGCCGTCCACAGGGCCCCGGGACTGTCCACACCGATCTGGTCGGGAGCCGACACGTCGTCCCCTCCTCGTAGCCTCGGGCGCATGTTCGAGGAGCTGCGGCCGATGCTCACCGACTCCATCATCCGCCGTTCCGTGGGAGCCGAGACGTTCCGTCGGGGCGCGACCTACGCCGAGCAGGACCGCGTCTCCGACATCTCCTGGTCCCGCAGGCAGGGCTCGCTCGCGGCCACGGTGTTCGGCAGCGGCCGACGGCCCTACACCACCGTCGCCGAGTACGACGACGCCGAGGTCCGCTGGTGGGGGGAGTGCAGCTGCCCGGTCGGCATGGACTGCAAGCACGTCGCCGCCGTCCTCGTGACCGCCCGGCGGGCCCTGGACGACGCGCCGACCCCGGCGGCAGCCCGCGGGTCGGACTGGGAGCGGGCCCTGACCGACCTTGTCCGGCCCGTGGCGTCGTCGTCCAGTCGGAAGGGCAACCCGCTGGGGTTGCAGTTCGAGGTCGAGACGACAGCCGGGGGCCCGTCGGTACGCCTTCGTCCGGTCGTGCCGGGTGCCAAGGGGCGCTGGATCCGGACCGGCGTGTCCTGGCGCAAGTTGGAGTACGAGTACGGCTGGTCCGGTCACGACCCGGTGCAGGCCGCCGCGCTGCGCGCCCTCCACCGCGTTCACCAAACGGCCGGCGACCACCCGACGTACTACGGCTACGGCTCCGGCGACGCACCGGTGCGCCTCGAGGACTTCGGACCGGCGCTGTGGCCGGCCCTGCAGCAGGCGGTGGACGACGGGGTGACCCTGGTGACGACGACCGGCGCTCCCGTGCGGCTGGCCGGGGAGCCAGCGCGGCTGGCTGTGGACCTGCGCCGGGACGACGCCCAGCTCCACGTCGAGCCGGTGCTCGCGGCCGGCGAGGTCTCCGTGCCGGCCCAGGCGGTGCGGGTCCTCGGCAACCCGCCGCACGGCGCGGTGCTGACCGCCGACACCACGCGGCTGCCCCCGGAGTTCGTGCCCGACGGCGGGCTGCTGCTCACCCCTGTGCACCGGGTGGACCGCCGGGCCACGCGACTGTTCGCCCAGGGCCTGCTGCGGGTGCCGGCGGCCGACGTCGACCGGTTCCTGGCCGACTTCTACCCGGCGCTGCGCCGGTGGCTGCCGGTGGACTCCTCGGACGGGTCGGTCGAGCTGCCCGAGGTGCTCCCCCCGCAGCTGTGCCTCCTGGTGGAGCACGCCCCCGGCCACCGCGCCCGGCTGGCGTGGTCGGTGCGCTACCGCAGCCGAGCGGGCGAGCGACGCCTGCCGCTCGGGACCGCGGACGGAGCGGAACCGGACCCGATGCGCGACGAGGTCGCCGAGGAGCGGCTGGTGAAGGCCCTGTCACTGCCCGCCGACCGGCTGCCGCAGCTGTGGCAGCCCGGACCCGAGAGACGGCTGGCGCCCACGACCGAGCTGCGTGGCATGGACACCGTCGTCCTCACCGCCGAGGTGCTGCCCCGGATGACCGACGCCGGAGTTCTCGTGGAGGTCACCGGGCAAGCGCCGGAGTACCGGCCCACCGACGCGGCGCCGGTGGTGCACGTGTCGGCCACCGACGGCGCGGACAACGACTGGTTCGACCTCGGCGTCACGGTCAGCGTGGAGGGCGAGGAGGTGCCGTTCGCACTGCTGTTCGGCGCGCTGGCCGCCGGGGAGACGCACCTGGTGCTGCCCAGCGGGACCTGGTTCGACATCCGCCGCCCGGAGTTCGAGCAGCTGCGCCGGCTCATCGAGGAGGCCCGGGCGCTGCAGGACGCCGACCGGCCGGGCCTGCGGATCAGCCGCTACCAGGCGGGCCTGTGGGAGGAGTTGGTCGAGCTCGGGGTGGTGGCCGAGCAGAGCGAGCGGTGGGCGCGAGACGTCCGGGGGCTGCTCGACGTCGACACCACCGCCCCGCCCCCCGTCCCGGCAGGCCTGGCCGCCGAGCTGCGCCCCTACCAGCTGCAGGGCTACCAGTGGCTGTCCTTCCTCTGGGACGCCGGGCTCGGCGGCGTGCTGGCCGACGACATGGGCCTGGGCAAGACCCTGCAGGCCCTGGCGCTGCTGTGCCGGGCGAAGGAGGCCGGCGACCTGGCCGCGCCGGTGCTCGTGGTGGCCCCCACCAGCGTGGTGTCGAACTGGGCGCGGGAGGCGGCGCGGTTCGCACCGGGGCTCACCGTGCGGGTGATCGACACGACCGGCCGGAAACGGGGGACGCCGCTGGCCGAGGCCGTCGCCGGCGCCGACCTGGTCGTCACCTCGTACACGCTGCTGCGCCTCGAGGAGGACACCTACCGCGAGCTGCCGTGGAGCGGGCTGGTGCTCGACGAGGCGCAGTTCGTGAAGAACCACACGGCCAAGACCTACGCCGCCGCCCGGCGGCTGCCGGTCCGGTTCAAGCTGGCCATCACCGGCACGCCGCTGGAGAACGACCTGATGGACCTGTGGTCCATGCTCTCGATCGTCGCGCCGGGTCTGTTCCCTTCCCCGCAGCGGTTCACCGAGCACTACCGGATCCCGATCGAGCGGGGCGGCGACCCGGAGGTGCTCGATGCGCTGCGCCGTCGGATCCGGCCGCTGATGCGCCGGCGCACCAAGGAGCAGGTCGCCGCCGAGCTGCCGCCCAAGCAGGAGCAGGTGCTGGAGGTGGTGCTCAACCCGAAGCACCGCAAGGTCTACGACACCCACCTGCAGCGGGAGCGACGCAAGGTCCTCGGCCTCGTCGACGACCTGCAGAAGAACCGGTTCACGATCTTCCGGTCGCTCACCCTGCTGCGGCAGCTGGCCCTCGACCCGGCACTGGTCGACGAGGCCCACTCCAGCATCCGGTCCAGCAAGGCGGACACGTTCCTCGAGCACCTGCAGGAGGTGGTCGCCGAGGGCCACCGCGCGCTGGTGTTCAGCCAGTTCACCGGCTTCCTGCGCACCGTCCGCAACCGACTGGACGCCCACGGCCTGCCCTACACCTACCTGGACGGCAGGACCCGCAACCGGCAGCAGCGGATCGACGAGTTCCGCGGCGGGCGGGCCCCGATCTTCCTGATCAGCCTCAAGGCCGGCGGTTTCG
>JALYNA010000192.1 GCA_030773455.1 Actinomycetota bacterium | reverse complement strand
AGCCGGGCACGCTGCTGGGCAGCTGACGCTGCTCGCGGAGGTCCTGCTCGTGTGGGCCTGCGTGCAGGGACGGCGGGGGAGGGCGGACATGCCGGCCCTCCCCTGCCGGACCGGACCTTGGGCTCAGACCGCCTGCAGCAGCTGCTGCATCTCCTGGATCTCCTGGGTCTGGTCGGTCTCGATGGTCTGGGCCAGCTCGAACGCGCCGGGGTTCTCCCCCTCGGCCTGCTCGATCTGGGCCATCTCCACCGCGCCCTGGTGATGGGCGATCATCATCTCGAGAACATCCCGGTCGAACTCCCCCATCCCGCCGTGGCCGGCGCCGTGGCCGCCGCCGGACGTGTCCTCCATGGCCATGCCTTCGGGGACGTCCTCGTCCCACGCCTGGAGCCAGCCGCTCATGGTGTCGATCTCCGGGCCTTGGGCGGCGGAGATGCGCCCGGCCAGGGCCTGCACATCGGAGTTCTGCGCCCGCTCGACGGCCAGGTCGGCCATCGCGATCGCTCCGCACCGCGACGGGCGGGCCCTGTGGGTCCGGGTCTCCGTCACCGCCGTCCAGCACCCCGACGGCAGCCTGTGGGGCGGGGTCGCCCGCGTCGAGCTGCTCGTCCCCACCGACCCGACCGCGGCCAGCCCGCCCGTCGCGGGACGCGGCAGCGGGTCGGCGGGCTTCTGGTCAGCGCTGCACGACCCGCTCACCGGCGCGGCGAACCGGCTGCTGCTGACCGACCGGATCACCCTCGCGCTGGCCGCCACCGAACGAAACGGCGGGCAGGTCGCGGTCCTGTTCTGCGACCTCGACGACTTCAAGGCAGTCAACGACACCTTCGGCCACGAGCGCGGCGACCAGGTCCTCACCGCCGTCGTCCGCCGCCTGCAGACCACGCTGCGCCCCGACGACACCGTCGCCCGCCTCGGCGGCGACGAGCTCGTCGTCGCCGCCCACGTCGACACCCCCGAGCACGCTCACGACCTCCTCCACCGCGTCCGCGCCGCGCTGAACCAGCCGCTCGGCCTCCCCGCCGACCCCGACCTCACCATCGGGGTCAGCGTCGGGCTCGCCGTCGGCGGCCCCGGCAGCCAGGCCAGCCAGCTCCTCGCCGAGGCCGACCAGGCCATGTACGCCGAGAAGACCCGCCACCGCACCAGCGACCCTTTCCCCCCGACTGAGCCCACCCCGGCGCGGTAAGTCGCGCTGCCTCGGGCACCGGCCACGCCGGTCGCCCGCGGCGTGGCCGGGACTCCGGCGGGGACGAGGCCCGGGACAGTCAGCGAGGCGATGCAGGCGACCCGCGCAAAGCAGGTCATTCCTCCCGGCGTGCCCGCCGGTCACGTCCCGCCGGCGGGCCCGTCGCGTCCTCATCCCGCCGGCGTCGTTTCCTCGCCGGTCCTGCCCAGCACGGTCAGAATCGTGAGGTGACGGCGGACGTGCCGGCCGGAGAGGCGCACCGGGACAACGCGGTGAACGGGGTCGGCACGAGGAGCCTGACGACGCGCGGGCTGTCGGCGGGCTCAGCTCCTGCTGGAGCTGGAACGGGCCCGCGCCCGCCGCCGGACCGGCCAGCTGACCGTACGCCTCCCGCGGTCCCTACCCGTCCCGGAGCCGCACTCGCCTGCGCGAGCCGCTGTCGCACCGCGAGCCGCTCGAGCCGAGCCGGCCGGCGCGACGCCTTGATCCCGTGCTCGGTGTACTGGCCGTTGCGGCACATGTCCCACTCACCGACGGCGCAGTTGCTGCACGGCACCGGATTGGGGCGCCGGACGACGCCCACGACGAGGTCGCCGGGCTCCATGCCGACGCCGTCCGGCGCCTCGAGGACGCAGCCGATCGACTCGTGCCCGAGCACCAGCCGCTCCTCCCCGGGCGGTGCCTCCCCGTACTCGCCGGCGAGGATCCCCCGGTCGGTGCCGCACACCCCGATCGCGAGCGTCTCGACGAGCACGCGTCCCTCCGACGGGTCGGGCTCGGGAAGCTCGGTGACGTCGCCGGACCCGCGACGCCGGGCAGCACGGTGAGAGCACGCATGACGAGGCCCTTACCCCAGCCTGTCCGCTGTTCTCACGTCCGGTGTAGTAGTGGGTAGGGTCGCTGGCGTGCATCCCTCCGGTGAGCAGGTCGAGATCCGGCACGGTTGGCAGCGCGCGGTCGTCGTTGAGGTCGGCGGCGGGCTGCGCCGCTACGACGCCGACGGACGCGCGGTGCTCGACGGCTACGGCGTCGACGAGATGGTGACCGGCGCGCGGGGGCAGCCGCTCATCCCATGGCCGAACCGGCTCCACGGCGGCACCTACACGTGGGACGGCGAGGAGCACGTCGTCCCAATCGACGAGCCGGAGCAGGGCAACGCGCTGCACGGGCTGTGTCGCTGGCGCAACTGGCGCGCCGCCGACGTCACCGACGACGCCGTCACCATGCGGCTCCGGCTGCACCCGCTGCCGGCCTACCCGTTCGCCCTCGACCTCGCCATCGCCTACAGGCTGGACGACGACGGGCTTACCGTCGCGACGACGGCCACGAACATCGGGCCGGACGACGCCCCGTACGCGCACGGTACGCACCCCTACGTGACGGTCGAGACGCCGCAGATCGACACGGCGCTGCTGCGGCTTCCCGCAGCGACCTGGCTGCCGGTGGACGAGTCGCAGATCCCCACCGGGCGGGAGAGCGTGGACGGCACGCCGTACAACTTCCGGACGCCGCGCCCGCTCGGTGACGTCGCGATCGACTACGCGTGCACCGACCTCGACCGGGACGGCGACGGGCGCGCGACCGTGGTGCTCGAGGCGCCGGACGGCAGCCGGCGTGTGGAGGTGTGGCTCGATGAGCACTACCCGTACGTGGAGATCTTCACCGGTGACGCGCTGCCGCACGAGCACCGCCGTCGGCAGGGCCTTGGGGTCGAGCCGATGACCTGCCCGCCGGACGCGTTCCGCACCGGACAGGACCTGATTCGCCTGTCCGCGGGGCAGTCGGTCACCACGCGATGGGGTATCCGGTGTCACGGGCGCGCATGATCCACCGGTCCGGCTGAACTGGCCGCGCGATCTCGCCGTCGTGCTCGACGGCGGCGGGCTCGACGGCCGGCTTCACTGACCACTTCGGCCGGAATCCAACGCGCAGTTGCCACGTGGCGCAGATCCTGTCGATGGTTGGTCGTCGAGGTGGCGTTGCAGGCGCCCAAAGCCGGTGCCCGCGCGTTGACGGCGCGGGCGGCCACCTGAGGGTCCTGCAGCGGCACCAGGTGCTGCCGCCCGGCCTGGACGTCGACCGTGGCAGGTGTCCGGTCGGTGCCCTCGGTGCTTCGCCGAGCTGCCACGTCGGCCCGGCTGCCCGTCGTCCGTGCGCGGACGCTGCACGGCACGCAGCGCACCGACGACGCCCCTGACCCGCGTCGCCCTGACGCCCGCGGGGCCGCTCGACCGCCTCGTTTCGGTCGTCCGGGTCTGCCGCTCGGTCCTGCCTGTCAGTGGTCGGACGCGGCGATGGGGGTGTCGTAGGGCCGGCACCACAGCAGCACTGTCCAGTCGGCGTTGAGGTCGACCGACGCCGGCAGGGCGTAACTGAAGGACCCCCGCTCCGCCTTGAGCGGCCCGACGAGAACCCCCGAGTCGGGCTCCCTGGCACCGCGCGGGACCAGGTAGACGTACGGGCTGGGTGTCCCTTCGATGTCCACGTCGTCAAAGCGCAGGACCCCGCGACCGTCGATCTCGTACAGCGCGGTGCTGCCGGAGGCGGTGTGGCCGATGCCGTCGAGCCGGCCGCCGCTGAGCCGCTTCGGT
>JALYNA010000191.1 GCA_030773455.1 Actinomycetota bacterium | reverse complement strand
GCGCCGTCCCGGAACCGTCGGCGGCCAGCCGCGGCAGGGCGAAGGCGGCCACCGCGACACCGATCGGCTGCCCGGCCTGGCGGACCCCCATGGCCAGGCCCCGCTGAGAGGCGGGGAACCAGCCGAGCACCAGCCGCCCGCTGGCCGCGTGCACCGACGCGCTGCCGGCGCCGGCGAGCACGAGCCACAGTCCCGCGGCCACGGCGGTCGCGGCCAGCGCGACGCCGGTCAGGGCGACCGCGGCGATGCCGAGCCCGGCACCGAGCACCAGCCGCTCGCCGTACCGGTCGGCCACCGCACCCAGGCGAGCAGGCTGAGCACCAGGCCGGCCGTCGGGGCACTCACCAGCAGCCCGATGGCGGTCAGCGACAGACCCTCGGCACGCAGCGCGACGGTGAGGAAGGGCAACCCGTTCTGGACCGCGCAGGCGGCGACCAGCCCGAGCAGGCCCACCCCGAGGTGGCGCCAGCGGGCGGGATCTCCCGCCGTCACCTCGCGACCGGGTGGAAGGTCACGTCGCGGAGCACGCCGTCATCGGCCACCGCGGTGACGAAGGTGCCGTGCGGCTGCCGGCGCCGGTCGGTGGGCGAGCCGGGGTTGACCAGCCGCAGGCCGGTGTCTGCGGTGGTGTCCCAGGGGATGTGGCTGTGGCCGAACACCAGGAGGTCGGTGTCGGGGAAGCGGGCAGCGCAGCGGGCCTCGCGGCCCTTCCTGTCCCCCGTCTCGTGGACGACGGCCAGCCGGATGCCGCCCACCTCGGCGCGGGCCACCTCGGGCAGCCGCTCGCGCAGCGCGCCGTGGTCGTTGTTGCCGTGGACGGCGACCAGCCGACGGGCGCGCTCCTCGAAGCGGTCCAGCAGCGCGACGTCCACCCAGTCGCCGGCGTGCACGACGACGTCCGCGGCCTCGATCGCCGCCCACAGCGCATCAGGTAGGTCACGCGCCCGCTTCGGGACGTGCGTGTCCGCCGTGAACACGAGGGAGACCGGCACGACGACATCGTCGTCCTCCGGACGACACCGCGGCCAACTGCGGTCCCCCGCCGCCGTGGAGCCGCTGCGTTCCCTCCTCGGAGAAGCCTCCGGCTCCCCGTCGTCGGGAACAGAGTGGCTCAGGCCCGCTCCGACAGAGCCTTGAGGCGCTCGTTGTAGGCGGCGAGCTCGGCGTCCTCGGTGCGGTCCGCGACCCGGTCGAGCCGGCGGGCCTTCCGCTGCTCGGAGCCCATCCACGCGAACAGCACCAACGCCATGACGAAGACCGTCGGGATCTCACCGAAGGACCAGGCGATGCTCCCCGCGGTCTTCTGGTCCGCCAGCGGGTCCACGCCCCAGCCGGCCGGCGGGTTCGCGAACGTCTCCACGACCAGCGAGCCGGCCATGAGGATGGCGACGCCGAAGAAGGCGTGGAACGGCATCGGGAGCAGCAGCTCGATCATCCGGCCGCCGTGGCCCGTCGTCCGGGGCCAGGGGTCCTGGGCGAGGATCGGGCCGAAGAACAGCAGCCCGGTCACGGTGAAGTGGGCGAGCATGAACTGGTGCCCGACCGGGTCGCCCATCAGCGCGTCGAAGACCGGGGTGAAGTAGACGGCGTAGAGGCTGGCCAGGAACAGCGGCAGCGTGAACGCCGGGTGTGACAGCACGCGGGCCACCCGGCTGTGCAGCGCGTCGAGCAGCAGCGCCCGCGGGACGCCGGCCAGCCGCTTGCCGCGCGGCAGCGTCCGCAGCGCCAGGGTGACCGGGGCGCCCATCAGCAGCAGGATCGGCGCCACCATCGACAGCACCATGTGCTGGGCCATGTGCACGCTGAACAGGACCATGCTGTAGCCGCTCAGCCAGGTGCCGGTCACCGCGAACAGCGCCAGACAGCCGGCCGTCCAGGACGCCGTCCGCCACCACGGCCAGCGCACGCCCGAGCGACGCAGCACCACGACTGCGACCGGGTAGCCGACGAGGCCCACCAGGCTCAGGACCGCCAGCCACGACCAGCCGTCGAGGTGGGGCAGGAACAGCCGGCCCCAGGTCGGCGGCTCCGCGGGCATCCACATGCCCGGGTGATGACCGTGGTCCACCGCTGCCTCCCGTCGTGCCGTGCTGCCTGCGGTCCACTCTCCCACTGGGACGACTCTCGCCTGGGCGTCCCCGGCCCGGGCCCCGCCTCAGGCCTCCGAGAGGTCGGCAGGAGGGGGTCCTTCAGTCGTGCACCGGCGCCTCGTGGCCGGCGTGCGCCTCGGCCTCCAGCTGGAAGGTGCAGTGCTCGACGTCGAAGTGGTCGCCCAGGCAGGCGCACAGCGCGTCTAGCACCCGCCCGCCGTGGCCGTCGGCCAGCGCCTCGTCGCTGACGACGACGTGCGCGGAGAGCACCGGCAGGCCCGAGGTGATCGTCCAGGCGTGCAGGTCGTGGACCCCGACGACGCCGTCCACCCCCAGGACGTGGGCGCGCACCCGGTCCAGGTCCACCCCGGGCGGTGCCGCCTCGAGCAGCACGTCGACCGCCTCGCGCAGCAGCGACCACGCCCGCGGCAGCACCAGCGCGGCGATGAGCAGGGAGGCGACCGTGTCGGCCGGCGTCCAGCCGGTGGTGGCGACGACGACGGCGGCGGCGAGGACGGCGACCGAGCCGAGGGCGTCGCCGAGCACCTCGAGGTGGGCGCCACGGACGGCCAGCGACTCCCGGCGGCCGGAGTGCAGCAGCGCCAGGCCCGTGAGGTTGACCACGAGCCCGACGGCGGCGACGGCGAGCACCACGCCGGCGTCGATCCGCGGCGGGTCCCCGATCCGGCGGACCGCCTCCACGCCGACGTAGCCGGCCACCGCGAGCAGCAGCAGGCCGTTGGCGACGGCGGCGAGGATCTCCGCCCGCTGCCAGCCGAAGGTCCGCCGTCCGCGCGGGGCCCGCTGGGCCAGGGACACCGACCCGAGCACCAGGGCGATGCCCAGCGCGTCGGTGGCCATGTGCCCGGCGTCGGCCAGCAGCGCCAGCGAGCCCGAGGCCAGGGCGCCGGCGACCTCGGCCGCCATCACTGCGACGGTGCAGCCGAGGACGACGGCCAGCCGGCGGCGGTATCCGGCCGACGCGGTTGCGGGCGGGTGCCCGTGGGCGTGGGCGTGCCCCATCAGTCGCCCCCCGCCGTCGCGTCCCTCACGGTCCCAGTGTCCCGCGCCGGGCGCGCCGACCGGTGACCTCAGAACCGGACGCCGCGCTCCTCGAGGTAGGGCACCGGGTCGACCTGCGGACCTCCGAGGCCACCGAGGCGTACCTCGAAGTGGAGGTGCGGGCCGGTGGACTGGCCGCGGTTGCCGAGCAGCGCGACGGTGTCGCCCGCGCGCACGACCTGGCCCGGCGACACGAGGATCTCCCCATGTGCCCGTAGACGGTGACGTCGCCGTTGTCGTGCTGGAGGTACACGGCCAGGCCGTAGCCGCTGGCCGGGCCGGCTTCGAGCACGACGCCGTCCATCGCGGCGTACTCGGGGGTGCGCATCGGCGCGGCCAGGTCGATGCCGGCGTGCACCGTGCCGCAGCGGACACCCAAGCCGCTGGTGAGCCGTCCGCCGTCGACGGGCAGCACCGCGTCGGGGCGGGCTGCCTCTGCGATGGCCTCGGCGGCGAGCCGGTCGGCCTCCGCCTGCGCCGGGGCGGCGGTGTCCTGCTCGGCCTCGCGCGCGGTCCGGCTGGCGGTCAGCTCCCCCAGCCGGGCGGTGGCGTCGGCCTCGGGGATCGCGATCGACCTCCCGGCGTGCAAGCCCAGCTCCTCGGCGACGTTTACCGAGGCACTCTCCACCGCGACGGGCTCCTCGGCGAGGGCGACCCGGTCGCGGGCCACGAGCAGGCCCAGGCTGCCGGCCCCGACGAGTGCGGCGGGGAGGTGGACGGCCCGACGGCGGGCGGTCCGCGGGATCCCCTGGCGGCCGCGCCGCGCCCTGGGCATCAGCGGGTCGGTCGGCCGCGGCTCCGCGGTGGCGGTGTCCGACGGTCGCGCATCCCCGGGGCGCTGCGTCGGAGCGGTGTGCTGGGCCGTCTCCCCCTCGTTGGGGAAACGGTCGTGGTGGAGCTCGGTCATACACCTGACTTCCGGAGGGGACGGGGTCGCGTGCGGGTCCGGGGGGAGCGGACGTTCGCCATGTAAACAGGAGGTGACCGTTTCGTGACCTGAGGACGCGGGTACGGGAGGTAGTTCTGGTGACGCTGGTCACCGAACTGGCACCGCTGTCGTTCGCCTGCGTGTAACACGTCGTGACATTGCGTGGTGGACACGCCGCGTCAGGCCGGGATCAGGGGCGATGAACGTCACGGTGGGGCAGGAGGCTGCTGTCCGAGCCCGTCGACCTCGATCCGAGGAGCCCATCCCCCATGCGCGCAGTGACCTGGCACGGCCGAGCCGACGTCCGGGTGGACACCGTTCCCGACCCGACGATCCAGGAACCCACGGACGTCGTCATCGAGGTCACCTCGAGCGGCATCTGCGGGTCCGATCTGCACCTGATCGAGGTCATGGCGCCGTTCATGACGGTCGGCGACGTGATGGGCCACGAACCGATGGGCGTCGTCCGCGAGGTCGGCTCCGAGGTCACCGCGGTCAAGCCCGGGGACCGGGTCGTCGTCCCCTTCAACATCTCCTGCGGCACCTGCTGGATGTGCTCGCAGGGCCTGCAGTCCCAGTGCGAGACGACGCAGAACCGCGAGCAGGGCTTCGGTGCCTCGCTGTTCGGCTACACCAAGCTCTACGGCCAGGTGCCCGGCGGACAGGCGGAGTACCTGCGGGTGCCCTTCGGCAACACGCTGCCGATCAAGGTCCCCGATGGCCTGCCCGACGACCGCTTCGTCTACCTCTCCGACGTGCTGCCCACGGCGTGGCAGGCCGTCCAGTACGCGGCCGTCCCGCCCGGCGGCACGCTGTTCGTCCTGGGTCTGGGCCCGATCGGTGACATGTGCACCCGCATCGCCCACCACCTGGGCATCAAGAACGTCTACGCCGCCGACGTCGTCCCGGAGCGGCTGGCCCGCGCCAGCGCCCGCGGCACGCACGTCATCGGCTCGACGAAGAAGGACGACGTCGTCAGCGCGATCCAGGACGCGACCGCCGGCCGCGGCGCCGACGCCGTGATCGACGCCGTCGGCATGGAGGCGCACGGCTCACCGCTGGCGACCATCGCGCAGAAGGCCACGGCGGTCGTCCCGGACGCGATCATGGAGAAGGTCATGCAGGTGGCGGGCGTCGACCGGCTGGCCGCGCTCAACACGGCGATCGACGCGGTCCGTCGCGGCGGCACCATCTCGCTGTCCGGCGTCTACGGCGGGGCCACCGACCCGCTGCCGCTCATGCGCATGTTCGACAAGCAGATCCAGCTGCGCATGGGTCAGGCCAACGTGTGGCGCTGGGTGCCCGACATCCTGCCGATCCTCACCGAGGGCGACCCGCTGGGCGTCGATGACTTCGCCACCCACCACGTGCCGCTGGAGCAGGCCCCGCAGGCCTACATGGACTTCCGCGACAAGAAGGACGGCGCGGTCAAGGTGCTGCTGACGCCCTGACCCGCTCCGGGCGAGCAGGTCCACGCGGCCTCCCGGGCAGATCGGCCCGGGACGCCGCCGCCTGACCGGCCGAGGTCCGGGGTAGGGGCTCCCCATGACGACCCCCACCGCGGAGCGGTCCGGACGGTTTTCCCTCGGCGACCGGGCGGTCAACCGGCTCGGCTACGGCGCCATGCAGCTGGCCGGACCGCACGTCATGGGCCCGCCGGCCGACCGCCCCGCCGCTCTCGCCGTCCTGCGCCGTGCGGTCGAGCTCGGCGTCGACCACATCGACACCAGCGACTACTACGGCCCACACACCACCAACGAGGTGATCCGCGAGGCGCTGCATCCCTATCCGGAGCACCTCACCATCGTCACCAAGGTCGGGGCCGAGCGGACCCCGGCCGGCGAGTGGCCGGAGGCCCTGACGCCGGAGCAGCTGCGCCGGGGGGTCGAGGACAACCTGCGCCACCTCGACGTGGACGTCCTCGATGTAGTGAACCTGCGCATGCCGGGCTTCTCGGCGCCGGTCGAGCGGTCGCTGGCCGAGCCGTTCGGAGCCCTGGCCGCGCTGCAGGAGGAGGGGCTGATCCGGCACCTCGGCGTCAGCAACGTGACGACGCAGCAACTCGCCGAGGCCCGGTCGATCGCCCCGGTCGTGTGCGTGCAGAACCACTACAACCTGGTGCACCGGGACGACGACCCGCTGGTTGACGCGCTGGCCCGCGAGGGGATCCCCTACGTGCCGTACTTCCCGCTCGGCGGCTTCACCCCGCTGCAGTCGGCGGCGCTGGAGACGGTGGCCCGGCGGCTGGAGGCCTCCCCCCTGCAAGTCGCGCTCGCCTGGCTGCTGGCCCGCAGCCCCAACCTGCTGCTCATCCCGGGCACCTCGTCGGTCGCCCACCTGGAGGAGAACCTGACCGCCGCGGCGCTGGTGCTCGGCCCGCGGGAGCTCGAGGAGCTCGACGACATCGGCGGCACCCCGGCGCCCTGAGAGCGCTCCGCCCTGGTGTCAGCCGACGGACTGCAGCCGCTCCCGGGCCAGCCGCTCCACCAGCTCGGGCAGCGCCGTGGCCGGTACCCCGCTCAGGTCCTGCCGGCAGGTGCGGACCACGGTGCCGATGACCTGGGGACGCAGGCGGGCCCGGAACTCGTCGGCGAGCCGGGTCACCGCCTGCTCGACGGCGGGATCGTCGGTCAACGTCATGCGGGGCGCCTCCGTGCGCGCTGGGTCGGGACGGTCCGGGCGCCTGGGCGCCGGCGTCCACGGTGGACGCCGGCGACCGCAGGCACCAGGCACCTAGGTCACATTAGCAACCCGCAGTTGCGGATCGCGCTCGGACGGGGCCAGGGTCAGCATGGGGCCGACGCGAGGAGGCGCAGGTGCCGTTCCAGGACCGCAGGGACGCAGGCCGGCAGCTCGGGCGCCGGATGGCGCCGCTCGCCGGTCGGGAGGTCGTGGTGCTCGGGCTGCCCCGTGGCGGGGTGCCGGTGGCCGCGGAGGTGGCCCGCGCGGTGGGGGCCCCGCTCGACGTCGTCCTGGTGCGCAAGCTCGGCCTTCCGCACCGCCCCGAGCTGGCGATGGGCGCGGTCGGCGAGGACGGCGTGGTCGTGGTCAACGACGACGTGGTCCGGGCCGGCCCGGTCGACGAGGCGACCTTCGCCGACGTCGAGCGGCTGGAGCGCGCCGAGCTGACCCGGCGGGCGGAGCAGCTGCGCGGCGACCGCGCCCGGCTCCCGCTTGAGGGCCGCACGGCGGTGGTGGTGGACGACGGCATCGCGACCGGCGCCACCGCCCGCGCCGCCTGCGCGGTCGTC
>JALYNA010000190.1 GCA_030773455.1 Actinomycetota bacterium | reverse complement strand
ACACCGGCGACCGTAGGCCCTCACGCTGGCTCCGTGCGGTGATCGAGCGGCGGCACCGGCGCGCCGGCGCCGCCGCCCGCGGCTACCCGTCGGCAGTGGCCGCGAGGGCCTTCACGTCCGCAGTCGTGAGGCACTTTCCGCCGATGCCCCAGTCACCGCTGGCGACCTCCTCGACGACCACCCAGGTGACCCCGCGCATGGCTTCTCCCTCGATCGCGACCATGGCGTCGGTGAGACGCTCCACCATGGCCTGCTTCTGGTCGGACGTGAAGATGCCCTGGATGACCTTGACGTTGACGAACGGCATGACGTCCTCCTCGCTCGGGTCGCCTCGTGCGGCTGTGCCAGACCGTCCCGCCGAGGGGTTTGAGGCTCCGTTTGACGGGCGTGATGACGCCGAGCCCGATGCACCCGTCCGGTCGGCACGAGCTCGGGCCGGTGCGGGCACAGCCCCCGTGGACGACTCGGGACCCCCCGACGGGGCGCGGGGTGACTCGGTGGCCGGAGACGACGAAGGTCCCGCGGTCTCAACCACGGGACCTCGCTGCTGTGTCCGAGGGGCGACACGGTACATACGCACACGGTTGCGGCTGTGATCGGCACGGGTGTCGGCGGCCTCGGTATATGGACCGGGGGATGAGACACGGGGCCGGCGCGTTCCACACGTAGGTCGGATGTTGTCGACGGTGACCGTGGAGCTGGTGGTTGCCCCCTGGGTCCGGTTCGTGTCTGGCGGGAAGCGATCCGGTGCGGGACCGTGAGATCGGCCTTCGGCACCGCGGATTCGCGTCGGCAAGGCGGAGGACTGCTCGCGATGAGCGAATACCAGTACTACGAGTTCGTGGCGATCGACCAGCCGCTGACCCACGACGAGCAGGCTGAGCTGCGGGCGATCTCGACACGGGCCCTGATCACGCCCACCAGCTTCGTCAACCACTACGAATGGGGTGATCTGAAGGCCGATCCGTGCCATCTGGTCGAGCGCTACTTCGACGCGTTCCTCTGTCTGGCCAACTGGGGGACGCGCCGGCTGATGTTCCGGATACCTGCTGAGGTGTTCGACTCCCCGGCCGGGGCCACGGCCACAGTGGAGCGCTACCTCGTCGGTGATCGTTCGACCGCATGGACGACCGGCGGGCACATCATCATCGATCTGTTCGCCGAGGACGACGACGGCGGGTACGACGAAGAGTGGCTGGACGGCTCTGGCCTGTTGGCCTCGATCGTGCCGGTCCGCAGCGAGTTGCTGGCCGGGGATCTGCGGCTGCTGTACCTGGCGTGGCTTCTTGCCGTCCTCAACGGTGAAGTCGACGAGGACGCGGTCGAGCCACCCGTCCCCCGGGACTCGGTCGGTTGAGTGCGGCGCTGAGCATGGTGGTCGACTTCCTGCGCATCGACCCTGACCTGCTCGCTGTCGCAGCAGAGCGCAGTGCTCCAACCAGCGTCGACGACACGCTCACAGAGCTACTCGCCTGGTTGGCGCAGCTGCCGGTGGCGAGCAAGGACGCGTTCCTGCTGCAGGTCGCCCGAGGGGACGGGCCGAAGGTGCGTGCCGAGCTGTTGGCCGGCTGCCGGCGGGCGGCCGCGTCGGTCGGGGCCGGTGACGTTGCCGGCCGGACGGCAGAGGAGCTGCTCGCGCAGTCGTGGAGGCGCCGTGAGCATCGGCGGCGTGCGGCTCAGGAGCAGGCCCAGCGGCGGGCCGCGGAGCGCCGTCGCGCCGCCGGACGCGCTCGCGAGACCTACCTGAGCGAGCTCGCGGGACGGCAGGACCGGGCATGGCAGGAAGTTCTCGAGCTGGTCGAGCGACGCACAGCCGCCGATTACGACACGGCGGTGGCTCTGCTCCACGACCTGGGGGAGGTCTGCCGCCGGGAGGGAACGAGCGAGATGTTCGCCGATCGGGTCCAGCAGCTGCGCCGCGAGCAGCGCCGCAAGATCTCTTTCCTCCAGCGGCTCGACCGCCTCGGCGTGGTGTGACCCGATGCTGCGGACGCACCTGGTTGCTCCGCCTCGCTGGTCACCGATGGCGGCGCCTACCTGACCAGGCGGCGCGGGTCGGGGAAGCCGAGCTGGTGTAACCGGGGGCGCTTGGCCAGCGATGAGGCGAGGACGCCGGTCGCGACGTCGTGGTAGTCGGGTACCACGGCTGACGCCGCGCTCATGAGGTAGTCCAAGGCCACTGTGCGCAGGAGGTGGGGCACCACGGCGACGGTGTCATTGCCGCGCGACCTCGTCCCACGGTGGTGGTCGCTCGGTGGTAGTTCTCCGTCGGGACGGCGGAACACGCGCCAATCTCGACACGGGTGCCTACGCTCTTCCCGTGGGCAACATCGGCAAGGAAGTCCGCCGTATCGAGGTTCTTCCAGTACCCGAGCCGACTCCGCAGCCGGCCTCGCCGGAGCGACCTGAGCCGCACCGGGAACCGGCTCCTGCAAGGTAGCTGCGGTGGATCCCTACGGTGGCTTCGATCCACAGGTGGGCCAGGTCAGGGCACTGCGCACCTTCCGGATCGGTCCGGACGGTGGCTTGTACCCCCTGTTCTCGAATGAGCGCTGGCACGACGGCTCCAACACCGCGCGTTGCTCGCGAAAGGACAGCCCCCCGCATCGCAGCCCGGCCCCGGAGTGCACGTGCGGCTTCTACGCCTACGGCGCGGAGCAGTCGGTGAGTGACCACCCGAGCAGCCGCCATGTCCTCGCGGTGGTGGCCTGCTGGGGCCGGATCATCGCGGGAACCCGTGGTCTGCGGGCGGAGCACTGCCGGATCGAGGCACTGTGGCTGTCGGCCGCGGTGCCGGCGGATCTCGTCGCGCGGGTCATCCGGAACCATCCCTCGGTGGCGGTCCATCGGGACCGGTCCCGGATGATGGCCGAGCACCCGCCGACCGAACTGGACTGCTATGAGAGGCCCGGACGGGGGAGAGGCCGCCCCGCCGGACGCATGTGGTGGTCGGCCGCCATCGCGGCGGCCCTGCTGGGCGTGCTCCCTGCTGACTGGCTGGGGGGAGCCCGCAGCGCCGCGGTGCTGTGGGTCGTGCTGGGGGTCGCCTTCGGGGTGGGGGCACTGCCCATCGCCCGGCGGGGGACCGACGTCGGCTGCTGGGGCCGATGCCTGCTCTGCCTGGCAACCTCGGTGTGGCTCTTCGCCTCCTTCCTGGGTCCCTTCGGCGTGGTGTTGGTGCGGTTGCCCTTGCTGCAGGCCGCTTCGATCGTCGGGCTCCAGCACATGTGCCTGCTCCTGGAAGGTCGGCGCATACCGGCCAAGATCGCGTCCTGACCACGCTCGCCGCCACAGGTCCCGCAAGGCGGTAGCGCTGCCCACAGTGTTCGCGAACCGAGCAGGCAACGGGTCCGACACGGCCCGACGAGCCCCTTCTGGACGAGGACCACGCCGTCCGGGTCTTCGACACCGCAGCCGCGCCGTTTGCGCGCCTCGTGTACGAAGTATCGCCCGGAGG
>JALYNA010000189.1 GCA_030773455.1 Actinomycetota bacterium | reverse complement strand
GCGGCGGATCACCAGCGGAGCGGTGCGGCTGGCCGCGGCCACCGCGGCGTGGCTGGTGCTGGTGGCGGAGTTCGACCGCCGCGGCGGGTGGGGGGCGGTGGGCATCCGGTCGTGTGCGCACTGGCTGGCCTGGCAGTGCGGCCTGTCGACCGGCGCGGCGCGGGAGCACGTCCGGGTGGCCCGCGCCCTAGCCGAGCTGCCGGCAACAGCGGCGTCCTTCGCCGCCGGCCGGCTGTCCTGAGCCAAGGTGGGCGCTGACCTGGGTGGCCGATGCGGCCACCGAGCCGGCGCTGCTGGAGCTGGCGGGCGAGCTCACCGCCGCCCAGCTGGAGCGGGTGGTCCGCCAGTGGCGCCGGTCGGACGCCGTCGATGGCGCGACCGTCACCGCCAAGCGGCGTTTCGACTCCTGGTGGGACGACGATGGGATGCCGCACGTCCGCCTGTGCCTGGACGCCGAGGAGGGCGCCGCGTTCCTCACCGGGGTGGACTCCCTCGCCGAGCGTTCCGCGCGCGGCGAGCGGGCCGCGGCGAAGCAGGCTGTGGCCGAGGGCGCGGCCGAGGGGGCGGCCCAAGGAGCCGACGAGGAGGACGAGGTCGCCCGGGTGCGGGACCGGACGACGGCGCGGCGCTGCGCGGCGCTCGCCCAGCTGGCCGCCGCCGCCGACGCCGATCGGCGGGCCGGGGACCCGCCGCGCCGGGAGGTGGTCGTGCACGTCGACGCCGCGGTGATCGCCGATGACGCCGCCGCCGGGCGCGCGCACCTGCAGGGCGGCCCGGCGCTGCACCCCTCCCAGGTGCGGCGGATGCTGCGTGAGGCCACCGTGGTCACCATGCTCGAACGCGGCCGGGAACCCCTGGCCGTTGGCCGCGCGCGGCGCTACGCCACCCGGGCCCAGCGCCGGCGCTGTTCCGCCGCGACGGCGGCTGCGCCCGCCCGGGCTGCGCCGAGACCGCATCGAACGGCTGCACGCCCACCACATGCGGCACTGGCTGCACGGCGGGGCCACCGACGTCGCCAACATGGTGCTGTTGTGCGACGCCGACCACGGCCTGGTCCACGACCTGGACCTGGTCATGTCCCGCCGCGAGGGCCGGCTCGTGGTCACCACCCCCGACCGCCGGCGGGTGTGGGGCGCCGCCGACGCTGTCTTCCAGGGCGGGCTCGCCGGCCTCACAGCGGGTGCCGGCGACGGCCACCTCGCCGGCATCCACCCGCTCGACCGCGCCGTCGGACGTCGCCCCAGCGGCGCGACCTCGGCCGGACCGGTCGGGGCGGCCGGACCGGTCGGACTGGTCGGTGCGGCACCCACCGCGTCGATCACCCGGCTGCTCTTCCCCGACCGGGTACCCGACCTGCCCGACGCCCTGCACGTCAACGGCGAGCCGATGGACCTCGCCTACGTGGTCGGCGTCCTGCTGGCCAACCGCGACCTCGAACGCCGCCTCGCCGCCGAGAACGCCGGCCGGGACGGGCAGCTGGTCGCCGTGGCGTGAGGGTCCCCGGCGTTCCCGCGGAAGCGCCGGACAGCCGGCCCGCGCTGAATACGCTGAGGGAATGCCCACGGAGCGGTCCTCGGGGAGTCCGGCACCTCAGGAGATCGAGGTCTCGTTGCCGTTCGTGGGACGGTGGCTGGCGAGCAACAGCCCGCCCGACGAGTCCCGAGTCACGGGACCGATCTGATCGGTGCGAGCTATGCCATCGACTTCATCGGAGTGGACGGCCGCCATCGGACAGCAGGCACCCGGAACTGGCGGACGTTTGTCGCCACCGAACCGCCGGAGCGTTTCTTCGCCTTCGGTCGGCCGATCCTGGCCCCCGGTAGCGGCACCGTCGTCGACGTGCACGATGGCGAACCCGATCACGAGGGGCGGCGGTCGCAACTGTCGCTTGTGCCGTACGCGCTGGGCCAGGCCGCACGGCTCCGCCAGGGGATGGCCGCCATCGCCGGGAACCACGTGACCATCAGACTGGCCGACAGCGGCACCTTCGTCGCCCTGGCGCACCTCCGGAGCGGGTCCATCCGCGTCTCCGTCGATCAAGACGTGGCGGAGGGCCAGCAGATCGGGAACTGCGGCAACTCCGGCAACTCGACCCAGCCGCATGTGCACGTGCAGGTCATGGACAGCGCGGATCCGTCCGTCGCCCGAGGCGTGCCGATGACGTTCCGTCGCTTTCGCGAATGGCTCCCCGACGCGGAGCGAGGCCTGATCAGGGAGCGCGGAGTGGCAGGTGAAGGCGGTGGTGAAACCGTTGACGATGCCGACGACGGGAACCGGGCCCTGACGGCTCCCGACCGGGACGGCGGCCGGCGTTCCCGCGGGAACGCCGGGCGGGGACCGTGGGCAAATCACTGCGGCCGACCGACCTCCGCGGTCAGCCGCACGACCTCGCCGACCACCCAGACGGCGGGCGGGCGGATGCCCTCGTCGGACAGGGTCTGCGCCAGGCCGGCCAGGGTGGTGCGCACGGTGTGCTGGGTCGGCGTCGAGCCGTCGGCGACGACGGCCACCGGCGTCTCGGGGGCCCGGCCGTGCTCGACCAGCGCCGCGGCGATCGCGGGCGCGGTGTCCACCCCCATGAGGACGATGATCGTCCCGCGCAGCCGGCCGAGCGCCGCCCAGTCGACGAGGGACTGCGGGTGCCCTGGCGGCAAGTGCCCCGACACGACGACGAACTCGTGGGTCAGCCCCCGGTGGGTGACCGGGATGCCGGCCAGGCCCGGGACGCCGATCGCGCTGGTCACCCCGGGCACCACCTCCACGGGAACGCCGGCAGCGACGCAGGCCTCGAGCTCCTCCATGCCGCGGCCGAAGACGAACGGGTCGCCGCCCTTGAGCCGCACCACCCGCCGCCCGGCCCGGGCGTGCTCGACCAGCAGCGCGTTGATCTGCTCCTGCGCCATGTACCGGCCGCGGGGCAGCTTGGAGGCGTCGATGACCTCCACCTCGGCGGGCAGCGACGCCAACAGCGACTGCGGCGCCAGGTGGTCGGCGAGGACGACGTCGGCCTGCGACACCGCCTGCTGGCCGCGCACGGTGATCAGCCCGGGGTCGCCGGGGCCGCCTCCGACGAGGACAACCGACCCCGGCCGCCCCCCGGGGACCTCCCGGGCAGCGCGGTCGCGGATGGTGCCGTCGGTCAGGCCGGCGAGGACGGCGTCGCGCACACCGACCGCGCGCTGCGGGTCGCCGCCACCGTGCACGCCGACGACCAGGTCGCCCTGCCGGCCGACGGCGGGGGTCCAGACGCTGGACGCCGACCGGTCGTCGGCGCGGGCGGAGAACACCCGTGACCGCTCCGCCTCCGCGGCGACCGCCGCGTTGACCGCGGGGTCGTCGGTCGCGGCCACCGCGTACCAGGCGCCGTCCAGGTCGCCGGGCTCGTACCGGCGGCGGACCCAGGTGACCGACCCCGGTCCGACCAGCGCCTCCAGCGCCGGGGTGACCTCCGGGCTGACCACGGTGACGCGGGCCCGGGCCTCGAGCAGGCCGGCGACGCGGCGGTGCGCGACCTGCCCGCCCCCGACGACGACGACGTGCCGGTCCAGCAACCGCAGCCCGACCGGGTAGACGACCCCGCTCGCCGGGTCGACGGGAGTCGCGCTCATCCGGCCTTCTCGGTTTCACCGGCGGAGGCGCCCGTGGACACCTCGCGCAGCGTCAGCAGGGTGCGGGCGTCGGGGACCGGGGCGGCGTCGGGCGGGGGCGTGGGGCGGCTCAGCGGATCTCCTCGGGGATGCGGGGCAGGTCCCGTGACGCCGGTGTCGTGGGGTTCGCGCTGTCCAGGATGGCAGCGAGGTCGGCGGCGAAGGCCACCGAGGTGGCGGGGTCTCGTACGGCGACCCGCAGGTGGTCGGGCGTGAGGCCCGGGAAGGTGTCGCCGCGGCGCACCGCCCAGCCGCGGTCGCGGAGCTCCGCCCGCACCCGCGCGCCGTCCGGCACCCGGAGCAGCACGAACGACGACCGTGGCGTCCCGAGGACCTCCACCCCCGGCGGCAGCGCGGCCAGCAGGGCGGTCCGGTTCCCCACCAGCTCCCGCGCCGCCGCCTCGGCCTCCGCGCGTGCCGCCGGGGTGGTGCAGGCCGACAGCGCGGCCAGCGCCGGCGTGGACACCGGCCAGTGCGGCTGCTGGGCGGCCAGCGCGGTCACCAGCTCCGGCGGGCCGAGCGCGTAACCGACCCGCAGCCCGGCCAGTCCCCACGTCTTGGTCAGGCTGCGCACCACCAGCAGCCCCGGCAGGTCCCGGCGCCCGGCCAGGGACGCCGGCTCGCCGGGCACCGTGTCGGCGAAGGCCTCGTCGACCAGCAGTACCCGCCCCGGCCGGGCCAGCGCCGCGACGTCCTCGGCCGAGTGCAGCACCGACGTCGGGTTGGTCGGGTTGCCCAGCACCACCAGGTCGGCGTCCTCCGGCACCTCCCGCAGGCGGTAGTCGGGGGGCTCGAGCAGCAGCCGCTCGACCGGGTGCCCGGCGGCACGCAGCGCGGCCTCCGGCTCGGTGAACGACGGGTGGACGACGACCGCCCGTCGCGGCGCGAGCGCCCGCGCGACCAGGGTGAACGCCTCGGCGGCTCCGGCGGTGAGCAGCACCTCGTCGGCTGGCCGGCCGTGCGC
>JALYNA010000188.1 GCA_030773455.1 Actinomycetota bacterium | reverse complement strand
GGCAGGCCAGATCGTCGGGAAAGCAGGCCCGGAACTCCTGATACGTCCCGGGATAGTCCACCCCTCGGACCGGGCGCTCCACCGCTGGCACCGCCCCACACTACTGCACTCAAGCAGATATGCAGGTCAACTGTTCGAAGTCTAGCCGACAGACCGCACGCGGACAACGCGAACCGCAGGTCAAGACGTTTCCCACAGATTGCAGGCCGTTCTTGACGACGCGCCATGGGGGCTGAGTCGGGGTCCGGAATGCGCGTTGGATCCGGTCGAGACGCCGATCGTCCGGGGCGTGTGGTGGGGTGAGGCCCATGAGTGATGCCTGGCCGGTGACCGAGCCCGCCGAGGTCGAGATCACCAGTGCCGACGCCCGACTGGTGGTCGACCTGCGCGGCGGCGGGATGCGCGCGCTGACCGTCGGCGACCGCGCACTGCTCGACGGCTACCTCGCCGGCACGGTCCCCGCCGGCAGCCGCGGCCGGGTGCTGCTGCCCTGGCCCAACCGGGTGCGTGAGGGCCGCTGGAGCTGGGGCGGCCGCGACCTGCAGCTGGAGCTGGCCGGCCCGGACAAGCCGGTTGCGACGCACGGGCTGGTCGGCTGGCAGCCCTGGGCGGTGCTCGAGCGGTCCGGCGACGCGGTCACCGTGGGCGCGGTCGTCGAGCCCCGGCCCGGCTATCCGTTCCGGCTCGCCGCGGCGATCGACTACGTGCTGGCACCCGACCGGCTCACCGGAACGCTGCGGGTCCGCAACGCCGGCACCGAGCCCGCTCCCTTCGGCGCCGGCTTCCACCCCTACCTGGCCGTGGGCGCGCAGCAGGACGGCGGGATCGCCGACGCCGAGCTGGAGCTGCCCGCCCGCACCGAGCTCGTGGTGGACGGCGGCGGGTTGCCGACGGGGGAGCGCCGTCCCTTCGATGGGGTGGTCGGCCGGATCGGCGACCGTGTCCTCGACACTCCGCTCACCGACCTCGACCGCGATGCCGACGGCTGGGCCCGGGTGCGGCTGCGCAGCGCGGCGCTGGGCATCCTGGAGCTCGCCGTCGACGGGTCCTGGCCCTGGCTGCAAGTCTTCACCGGCGACACGCTCACGCCGGGGCAGCGCCGGCGCAGCCTCGCCGTCGAGCCGATGACCTGCCCGCCGAACGCGCTCGCCGACCGGGTCGACCTCGTCGTCCTCGAGCCGGGTGCGGACTGGGCCGGTACCTGGACGCTCGGCTGGGAAGCCTGACGTGCAGGTCGCCGAGTTGTGGCGCTACCCGGTCAAGTCGCTGCAGGGCGAGCGGCTGACCAGCGCCGACGTCGGGCCGGAGGGCCTGGCCGGCGACCGGCAGTGGGCACTGTTCGACGTCGGCACCGGCTACGGGTTGACCGCCCGCCGGCTGCCCGACCTGCTGTTCCTGACCGGCCGGCTGCGCCCCGACGGCGGAGTCGAGGTCCTGATGCCGGACGGGTCCGTCACATCGGACGACGCGGTCCTGTCCGGGTGGCTGGGCCGGCCGGTGGCGCTGCGGTCCGCGGCGGAGGCGCCCGGCGAGCGCCTGTACGAGAACCCGGCCGAGGTCGGCGAGCACGCCGAGTACGACTGGGACGCCTTCCCCGGCGCCCGCGGCGCCTTCCACGACAGCTCGCGCACCTGCGTCTCACTGGTCTCCACCGGCACGCTGGGCAGCTGGGACCAGCGGCGGTTCCGGGCGAACGTCGTCCTCGGTGGGGAGGGGGAGGACGCGCTGGTGGGGCGGCGGGTGCGGCTGGGCGGGTCGCAGCTGGACGTCGTCAAGCAGGTGGACCGCTGCGTCATGGTCACCCGCCCGCAGCCCGGTGGGATCCACCGCGACACCGGCGTCCTCAGGACAATCCACCGCGAGCGGGACGGGTTCCTGGCCGTCGGGGCGCTCGTGGTCCGGGCGGGCAGGGTGTCGGTGGGCGACGAGCTGACAGCATGAGCCGCGTGCGCACCGTCGAACTGCGGCCGGGGGAGGACTCCATCCGGCTCGGACAGTTGCTCAAGCTGGTGGACGCCGTCCCGACCGGCGCCCAGGTGAAGGACGTGCTGCTCACCGGCACGGTCCGCGTCAACGGCGAGCCCGAGGAGCGGCGCGGCCGGCAGTTGCGCAGGGGCGACGTCGTGAGCGTCGAGGGCATGGAGGAGGTCCGGGTTTCGTGAGCGCGGTTCCACGTGGAACTGCCAGGCTGACCCCATGACCCGCACGCCGTACCTGTCGGCCCGTCTGCAGGGCTTCGGGACGACGGTCTTCGCCGAGATGAGCGCGCTCGCCGTCGCGACCGGCTCGATCAACCTCGGGCAGGGCTTCCCCGACTACCCGGGCCCGCCGGAGGTGCTCGACGTCGCCCGGGCGGCGATCGGCACGGCGCACGACCAGTACCCGCCGGGTGCGGGGATCCCCGAGCTGCGGCGCGCGGTCGCCGAGCACGTGCAGCGCTTCGGCGGCCACGCCTACGACCCCGACAGGGAGGTCCTGGTCACCGCGGGCGCCACCGAGGCGCTGACCGCCGCACTGCTGGCGCTGCTCGAGCCCGGGGACGAGGTCGTCGTCTTCGAGCCGATGTACGACAGCTACGCCGCGGGCATCGCCATGGCCGGCGGCGTCGCCCGGCCGGTGCCCCTGCGGCCCCCGGTGTCGGGCAGCGGCCCGTGGACCTTCGACGCCGCGGAGCTGCGCGCCGCTGTCACGCCGCGGGCGCGGGTGCTGCTGCTCAACACCCCGCACAACCCCACGGGCAAGGTCTTCACCCGCGCCGAGCTGGGCGTCCTGGCGGCCCTGGCCATGGAGCACGAGCTGCTGGTGCTCGCCGACGAGGTTTACGAGCACCTGGTCTTCGCCGGTGCGGGGCACACCTCCCTGGCCACCGTGCCCGGCATGCGGGAGCGCACGCTCGTGGTGAGCAGTGCCGGCAAGACCTTCAACGTCACCGGCTGGAAGGTCGGCTGGATCTGCGGGCCGGCGCCGCTGGTGACCGCCGTCCGCACGGCTAAGCAGTTCCTCACCTACGTCAGCGGCGGACCGTTCCAGCCGGCGGTCGCGGCCGGGCTGCGGCTGCCCGACGAGTACTTCGCGGGCATCGCGCGTGACCTGGAGCGCCGCCGCGATCTCCTGGTGGCGGGCCTCACCGCCGCGGGCCTGCCGGTGCTGTGCCCGGAGGCGACGTACTTCGCCACGGTCGACGTACGCCCGGTGCAGCCCGATGGGGACGGCCTGGCCTTCTGCCGGTCGCTGCCCGAGCGCGCCGGCGTGGTCGCCGTCCCGACGGTGGTGTTCTACGCCGCGCAGGACGCGCACCTGGGCCGGCACCTTGTGCGCTTCGCGTTCTGCAAGGGCGACGCCCTGCTCGCCGAGGCCGTGGACAGGCTGGGGAGGATGGCGGCATGAGGTTCGCGGTGGTGCAGCACGACATCGTCTGGGAGGACCGGGCGGCGAACTTCGCCCGGCTGGCGCCGCTGGTGGCCCGGGCGGCCGGCGCCGGGGCTGAGTTCGTGCTGCTCAGTGAAACGTTCTCCACCGGCTTCAGCATGACGCCGGGCATCGGTGAGCCCGAGGACGGCCCGTCGGCGCAGTTCCTGCAGGCGCAGGCCGCCGAGCACGGCGTCTGGGTCGCCGGCAGCTGCCCGGAGGTCGCCCCGGACGGCGAGTTGCCCTACAACTCCCTCGTCCTGGCCGGGCCCGACGGCACGGTGCACCGCTACCGCAAGCTGCACCCCTTCACCCACGGCGGCGAGCACGAACGCTTCCGGGCCGGTGACAAGCCGCTGACCGTGGAGGTCGGCGGTCTGCGGGTGACCCCGTTCGTCTGCTACGACCTGCGCTTCGCCGACGTCTTCTGGTCCGCGGCGCTGGACACCGACGTCTACCTGGTGACGGCGAACTGGCCGGCTGCCCGCCGGCTGCACTGGCAGACGCTGCTGCAGGCCCGCGCCATCGAGAACCAGGCCTACGTCGTCGGCTGCAACCGGGTCGGCACCGCGGGCGACGGCACCGAGCACATCGGCGACAGCCGGATCGTCAGCCCGATGGGGGAACTGCTGGCGACCGCCGCCGGCGTGGAGACGGTCCTGGTGGCCGACGTCGACCCAGCGGAGGTCACCGCGACGCGTGAGCGGCTGCGGTTCCTGGCCGACCGCCGCGCCTGAGCGGAGTGGGAGGGCGCGGGGAACGCTCCCCTCACACTCCGCTCAGCGGACGCGGTCCTGGTCGACGTCGATCCGCTCGCGGCGCACCTGGTCGCGGACCTCCACCAGCTCCTGGACCACCTCGGTGCGCAGCCGCACCCGTTCCACCGGCACCACCTCGGTCGTGACCACCGGCCGCTCGGCATGCAGCACGATCACCTCCGGCAGGCCCCCGGAGATGGGCATGCCGGCCTCGGCCGCGGCTCCCCCGGCGTCCAGCGGCACCTCCTCGATCCGGATCTCCTCCCGGCGGATCGGGACGGTGACGGTGACCTCCTCGGTGACCACGTACTTGACGACCCGCACCCGCTTGGCCGCGTACTGCTCGGTGGCCACCCGCAGCTGCTCCTCGGTGCGGGTCATCGCGCCGTCCGTGGCCGGGGGCGGCGTCGGGACGGCGGCCCCCGGCGCGGTCTGCCCGCGCGCGGCGGCCTGGTCGATGACCACCGTGTCCTGGGGGGTGCCCGCCGGTACGGGGTCGGGCGCCAGGCCGCGTGGAGCCGCATCGCCGCGGGGCGGAGGTGCCGTCGCGGCGTCCAGGCCGTAGTGCTGGCGCAGCAGCGCCTCGGCCTGTGGGTCCAGGTGCTCGTCGGACACCGACGGCGCGCTGCGGACGGCGTCCCTGGTGACGGGCAGCCGCACGCTGCCCTCGGCGAACGTGGCGTCGGCGGCGGGGACGACGGAGTGGCGGGTGCCGAACAGACCGGTGGACACCGCCACCCAGGTGGCCGCGCCGGTGCGGTCGTCGGTGAAGAAGTGCTCGACCGTGCCGATCTTCTCGCCGTCGGGACCGTAGGCCGCGCTGCCGATCGCCGCCGACAGTTCTGGTTCGCTCAACACCGGGTCGGCTCCCCTCGTCGTGGAGGATCCCCCACGGAACCCTCCGGACGAGCGTGCCCACCCGGGACACCGCCCGAACATGGGCCGGGCCGCAGGCGTCCGCCGGCGTGCTGACCTCCGCATCCCTGCCTACCGTGGCACCCGTGACCACCGAGCACGTCGAGGTCGAGCGCAAGTTCGAGGCCGACGGGACCTTCTCCCTCCCGGACCTGACCGGCGTGGGGCAGGTGGCTGCGGTCGGCGGGCCGGAGGAGCAGGCGCTCGAGGCGACGTACTACGACACCTCCGACCTGCGGCTGCTGCGCTCGCGCGTGACGCTGCGGCGGCGGACCGGCGGCGCGGACGCCGGCTGGCACGTGAAGCTGCCCGGGGCCGACGGCGCCCGGCGGGAACTGCACCAGCCGCTGGGCCGCGCGGCCCGTACCGCCCCGCACGCCGTCGTCGCCCCCGTGCTCGGCCTGCTGGGTACCGCCGCGGCCGTACCGGTCGCGACCATCGCCACCCGCCGGCTGGTGCACCGCCTGCTCGACCAGGGCGGACGGGTGCTGGCCGAGGTCGCCGACGATGCCGTCGTCGGCACCGCGCTGGCGGTCGAACCCGGCGAGCCGGCCACCGTCACGACCTGGCGCGAGGTCGAGGTCGAGCTGGTGGACGGCGACGAGGCGCTGCTCGAGGTGGTCGCCGAGCGGCTCACCGCGGCCGGTGCCCGGCCCTCCCCCGTCCCCTCGAAGCTCGGCCGGGTGCTCGGCGGGCGGCTTCCGGCGCCGGCGGTCCCCGACCCGGAGTCGGCGCTGGCGGAGACCGGCAAGAACGGCAAGAAGAGCAAGAAGCAGGCGAAGGCGGCTCCCCGCCCGGCTGGCGAGGTCGTCCTCGGTGCGGTGGCCGGCCAGCTGCAGGCGCTGCGGGACGCGGACCTGGCGGTGCGCACCGGGCAGCCCGAGGGCGTGCACGACCTGCGGGTGGCCTGCCGCCGGTTGCGCAGCATCTTCGCGGCGTTCCGCCCGGTGCTGGACCGCGAGCACACCGGCCCGCTGCGCGAGGAGCTGCAGTGGGTGGGCGCCCAGCTCTCCGGCGCCCGGGACGCCGAGGTGGCGCTGTCCCACCTGCGGGCGTTGGTCGCCGAGCAGCCGGTGGAGCTCGTGCTCGGACCCGTCGCCGCCCGGCTGCAGCAGACCGACATCAAGGACCAGGAGATCGGCGCCCGCCGGGTGAGCCGTACCCTCACCGACCGGCGCTACCTGCAGCTGCTCGACGCGCTCGACGCGCTGCTGGCCGCCCCGCCGGCAACCCAGCTGGCCGCGACGCCCGCGCCCGCGCAGCTGGCCGACGCCGTCCGTCGCAGCGGGAAGCGGCTGCGCCGCGCCGTCGACGCCGCCCGCGAGGCGGAGGGCGCGGAGCGGCACCGGCTGCTGCACGAGGTGCGCAAGGCCGCCAAGCGGGTGCGCTACACCGCGGAGGTGGCCCGGAACGAGTTCGGCGAGTCGGCCACCGCGCTGGTCGAGTACACCAAGCAGGTGCAGGACCTGCTGGGCGATGCCCAGGACACCGTCGTCACCCGGGACGTCGCCGTGCGGGTGGGGCGGGCCGCGTTCGCCGCGGGGGAGAACGCCTGGACCTACGGCCGCCTGCACGCCCTGGAGGAGGCCCGCGCCGCGGCGGCGGAGGCCGGTTTCTGGACCCTGGAGCCGGGCCTGCGCCGCGCGGTCAAGGCGGTGGCCCGGCTCGGCTGAGCTTGCCGTTTAACCTCCGTGCCCTGCTGAGTTACATCAGTGTGATCCGGACTCTGGCATGAGGGCGGCCACCGCGTGATCCTTCGGAGTTGCGAGCTTCGAGGAAACGGCGGTGGCCGTGA
>JALYNA010000187.1 GCA_030773455.1 Actinomycetota bacterium | reverse complement strand
CGTGCAGTACTTCACCGACCTGCCCGTCGCGCTGGTGCTGCTGCACATGCTGGGCGCGGTCCTGGTGACGGCGTTCACCGCCCGCCTGGTGTGGTCGGTGCGCGGTCCGGCGTCCGAGCTCCCGCTGCACCGCGCGGTGGACGCCGAGCCCGTGAGGGGCTGAGCGGACGAGCGATGTGCGTCCCTGGCGGGTTCCGGCCCCAGGAACCCGCCACAGGCGCACACCACCTCGGATCCACAGCTTGATCCGGCGTCCACACATCTCCCCGCTCGCGGGACGCAGCGGTCCAGCGGCGACAGCCTGGCGTCGTGGCCCACGACCTCGTCGCCCTCCTCGGCCCGCACGGGGTCGCCCGGACCGCGGACCTCGGGCGCGCGGCCGATCGGCACAGCATCGGCGTGTGGGTGGCCGCCGGCAGGCTCTCGCGCCCGTACCCGGGAGTCGTAGCGTCCCCGAGCGCATGGACGAATGGCGGACCCGCGCCCTCGCCGCCGTGTACGGGACCGACGGCGTCTTCAGTCACACGTCCGCGTTGACGGTGTGGCGGGTGGCCGCGGAGCACGCCCCCGTCCACGTCTCGGTACCCGCTGTCAGGCGAGCGCTGCAACGGCCCGGCCTGACGGTGCACCGGGTCCGGGATCTGTCGATCGACCGGCTCGGGCCCTACCCGGTCACCGATCACCCACGGTCGCTCGTGGACACCTGGGGGCTGGCCCACGGCGCACGGCGGCGATCGCGGCTCGTCGAGCTGGCGCGAGGTGCGGTCATCACGACCCTGCGGGAGCGGCAGGTCCGAGTCGCGCAGCTGAATGCCGAGATGACGCGCCGTCCCGCGCTGCCGGGACGCGCTGCGTTGCGCGAGCTGGTCGATCTGGTGGCATCGGGCTGCCAGAGCGAGCTCGAGATCTGGGGTGTCCGCCACGTGTTCCGAGCTCCTGGGATGCCGCGGTTCGTGCAGCAGCACCCGGTGGTGCTCCCCCACGCCGTCGTCCACCTGGACGCCGCGATCCCCGAGTGGAAGATCGCCATCGAACTCGACGGCGCCGCCTTCCACGGGTCGCCGCAGGCACGGGAGAGCGACACCGCCGTGACGTGGCACTCGCCGCGAGGGGCTGGGTGGTGCTGCGGTTCAGCTACCGGCGGCTGACCGGGGAGCCGGAGGCCTGCCGCCGGGAGATCCCTGCAGGTGCGGGCGGCGCGACGGGCACTGCTGAGCGCTCGGTGATGTGCGTCCGTGGCGGGTTCTGCGGCGGCCAAGACGCGCCACGAGCGCACGTCACCTGCCCGCGCCGACCCGAGGACGCGGCGGTCAGACGAGGACGTCGACGATGATCGCGACCGAGAGCAGGGTCATGTACGTGATCGAGACCTGGAACAGCTTCATCGGCCGCTCGTCGCGGCCGGCGCGGAGGCGGGCCAGCCACTGGTGGGCCTCCCACACGAGCCACGCGCCCAGCGCCACCGCGGACACCGTGTAGATCCAGCCGATGCCGGCCGTCACCGGCGCCAGGAGGAGCGAGACGGCGAGCGTCCCCCAGGCCCAAGCCAGGGACTGGCGCCCGACGTCGACCGGGCCGGCCACCACCGAGAGCATCGGCACCCCGGCCCGGGCGTAGTCGTCCCGGAACCGCATCGCCAGCGCCCAGAAGTGCGGCATCTGCCAGCAGAAGACTATGCCGAAGAACACGACCGCCGGCCACGCCAGCGATCCGGTGACCGCGGCCCAGCCGATCAGCACCGGGGCGGCGCCGGGCAGCCCCCCGATGACCGTGTTGTGCCGGGTGCGGCGCTTGAGCACCATCGTGTACAGCACCGAGTAGGCGAGGGTCGCCGCCGCGGCCAGCGCCGTGGCCAGCGGGGTGGTCTCGAACCACAGGACGGCGAGCGAGGCGCCGGCGAGCGCGAGCCCGAACGAGAGCGCGGCGGCCGGGCTGAGCACGCCCATCGGGAGCGGCCGCGTGCGGGTGCGGTGCATCAGCCGGTCGATGTCGCGGTCGTACCAGCAGTTGATCGTGTTCGAGGCGCCGGCGGCCAGGGCGCCCCCGATCAGGGTGGCCAGCAGCAGCCGCCAGGAGGGCCAGCCGCCGGCCGCGAGCATCATCGCGGGCACCGTCGTGACCAGCAGCAGCTCGATGAGCCTCGGCTTGGTCAGCGACACGTAGGCGCGCACCGTGGCCGACAGGCGGCGGGCCTGGACGGCCGGACGATCGGAGAGCGTCGTCACCGAGCGGCCGCCGACGGGGAGTCGGCGCGCGGGCAGGGCACCACCGGGCACGGCTCCACGGGGCACGGAGACAGCACGGGGGCCCTTCCGACCGGGGACAGGAGAACGGACCAACTGTAGCCCGCGGCCACCCCCGCTCCCGGCCGGGATGACCCGGGTCCGCTCGCCCCGGCACACCACTAGATGAGCTATTCCAAGGGTCAGTGGTCGTAGGCGGTGAGGCAGCGGGCGACGGGGGCGCCGATCCGGTCGTTGTGCCAGATGGCTGCGGTGAGGGCCAGGATGCGTTGCAGGACGCGGACGCAG
>JALYNA010000186.1 GCA_030773455.1 Actinomycetota bacterium | reverse complement strand
TAAGCACGCCGCCAGCGTTCGTCCTGAGCCAGGATCAAACTCTCCGTAGATGAATTCGAATCCGGGCGAGAACCAAGAGCTGACACTCTTGATGTCCATCAACCCAAAGAAACCCACAAAAGGGGTTGTTACTTGGCACTGACTTTCGGCACGCTGTTGAGTTCTCAAGGAGCGGACGCTCACGACACCCGGCCGGGTGGCCTTCGGTCGCGGCGACTATTCCACGGTACGCCGCTCGCTGTGTCCGTCAAGCGGCGGGTCCAGGACCCGGCTGACGCTCGGAGCGGCGATGCTCAGTACAACGAACGTCCCCCGGTTGATGTTCCCGGGGCCCGCTCAGCTGCTGGGCAGGCTGCGCCTGGTCCGACCCGCGGGACTGTCTCCATGTCCCGCACCGGTCTCGCCGGGCGCAGAGAGAAAGTTACGTCGGTGTCGTCCGGCTGTCAAACCGCCCCGGCGTGACGCCCGACACCGGCCCGACGCGCCGCCGTCCTCCACCGTTCACCCGCGGCTCAGGCACCCCCGGCGCGCTGCACGCCGGCGACCGCGCGCTTGCCGCGGCGCAGCACCAGCCAGCCTCCGGGCAGCCAGTCGTCCTCGCCCGGCACGGCGTCGGCGTCGCTGACCCGCTGGTTGTTCAGGTACGCGCCGCCCTCCTTCACCGTCCGCCGGGCCTCCGACAGGCTGGAGACGAGCCCGGTCTGTTGCAGCAACGCGGCGACGGTCGGCGTCCCACCGTCGACGGTGACGCTGCCGGCCTCCCGGAGGGCGGCGCCCAGGGTGTCCGGCCCGAGGTCCGTGAGCTCGTCGCGGCCGAACAGGGCCCGCCCGGCGGCCTCCGCCTGGCGCAGCTCCTCCTCGCCGTGCACCAGCCGGATGAGCTCCTCGGCGAGGGCCCGCTGGGGAGCCCGGGCGGCGGGTCGCTCCACCGACTCGGCCAGGAGGGCCTCGACCTCCTCGGCCGGGCGCTCGGAGTACAGCGGCAGCCAGGCGCGGGCGTCGGCGTCGTCTGCGTTGAGCCAGAACTGGAAGAACGCGTACGGCGACGTGAGCGCCGGATCGAGCCAGACCGCGCCGCCCTCGGTCTTGCCGAACTTGGTGCCGTCGGACTTGGTGACCAGCGGAGTGGACAGCGCGTGCACCGTCGCCCCCTCGGTTCGGCGGACCAGGTCGATGCCGGCGGTCAGGTTGCCCCACTGGTCCGAGCCGCCGGTCTGCAGCGTGACGCCGTGCCGCCGGAAGAGCTCGCGATAGTCGTTGGCCTGCAGGATCTGGTAGCTGAACTCGGTGTAGCTGATCCCGGCCTCGGAGTTCAGCCGGGCGGCGACTGCCTCCTTGGCCAGCATCCGGCCGACCCGGAAGTGCTTGCCGATCTGGCGCAGGAAGTCGATGGCGCTCAGGGGCGCCGTCCACTCGAGGTTGTCGACGTACACCGGCGACGGGAGGCCGTCGCGCTCTGCGGGCACCTCGAGGAAGGGCGCGACCTGGCTGCGGATGCTGTCCACCCAGCCGGCGACGGTGTCGCGGTCATTGAGCTGGCGCTCCGCGGTGGGCCGCGGGTCGCCGATCAGGCCGGTGGCGCCGCCGACCAGGACGACGGGCTGGTGCCCGGCCCGCTGCAGGGCCCGCAGCACCATGAACTGCAGCAGGTGCCCGACGTGCAGGCTGGGCGCGGTCGGGTCGAAACCGGCGTAGTAGGTGACCGGTCCGGCGGCCAGGGAGGCGCGCAGGGCGTCCTCGTCGGTGCTCTGGGCGATCAGCCCGCGGCGGTGCAGCTCGGAGATCACGTCGGTCACGGCCTCAATCCTGCCCGGTCGGCCTCCGGCGGGGCCTGCCCCCCAGGCGGAAGGCGCTGACCGACGCCGCCCCCGTCTGCCAGAACCGCCAGGGGAGCTCGGTGGCCACGCTGATGCCGATCCGCGGTCCGGCCGAGACCTCGCGCGGCGGCTCACCCCGGTGCAGCCGCACGGGGGACGACGGGTCGCACAGGTCGGCGTCCTTGTCCGCGGGGCCGATGGCCAGGGCCTGGGTCAGCCGGGCCGGCCCGCGGGCGAGGTCCCGGGCGGTCCGCGCGGCGGGACGGCGGGAGGCCGCCAGCTGCTCCCCCACCACGACGTCCCCGGCGCGCAGCAGCACCGCGGACCCCTGGCCGGCAGCACCCACGACGACGTTGGCGCACCAGTGCACGCCGTAGCTGAAGTACACGTAGAGCCGCCCGGGTGGGCCGAACATGACCGCCGCGCGCGGCGTGGGGCCGCGGTGCGAGTGCGCCGCCGGGTCGGTGCCGTCGCCGGCGTAGGCCTCCACCTCGGTCAGCCGTAGCGCCACCCGGCCCTCCGGGCGGTCGGTGATCAGCCAGCAGCCGAGCAGCGTCGGCGCCACCGCGTCCGGGGGCCCGAGCAGCTCCCCGGGCGTGAGCAGCGGCCCGGGGACGGGCTCGCTCAGAGGGCCGCCGCCACGGGCGAGGCCACCGCCCATTCCTCGTGCGCCCGGGCCAGCGACCCGAGGGAGGCCAGCTGCTCGGCGACCCGCTCGGGCGCCGTCCCCCCGCGGGCCTTGCGGGCCGCCAGCGCCCCCCGCACCGACAGCACCGCCCGGACGTCCGGGGTCAGCTCGGGGGCCACCTCGGCCAGCTGGGCGTCGGAGACCTCGTCCAGCTCGAGGCCGCGCTGCTCGCAGTAGGCGACCATCGCGCCGCTGATTTCGTGCGCCGAGCGGAACGGCACGCCCTGGCGGACCAGCCACTCGGCGACGTCGGTGGCCAGGGCGAACCCCTGGGGGGCGGCGGCCTCCAGCACCTCCGGGCGCAGGGTCAGGGTCGCGACCATCCCGGTGACCGCCGGCAGCAGCAGGAGCAGCTGGTCCATGGAATCGAAGACCGGCTCCTTGTCCTCCTGCAGGTCGCGGTCGTAGGCCAGCGGCAGGCCCTTGAGCATGGTGAGCAGGCCGGTCAGGTTGCCGACGAACCGGCCGGACTTGCCGCGGGCCAGCTCGGCGATGTCGGGATTCTTCTTCTGCGGCATGATCGACGACCCGGTCGCCCAGGCGTCGTGCAGCCGCGCCCAGCCGAACTCGGTCGACGTCCAGAGCACGACCTCCTCCCCCAGCCGGGAGAGGTGCACGCCGAGGAGCGCCGCGGCGAAGCAGAACTCGGCGGCGAAGTCGCGGTCGCTGACGCCGTCGATGGAGTTGTCCGAGGCGCGGTCGAAGCCCAGCTCGGCGGCGACCGCGTCGGGGTCCAGCGGCAGCGAGGAGCCGGCCAGCGCGCCGGAGCCGTAGGGGCTCACGGCGGTGCGCCGGTCCCAGTCCTGCAGCCGGTCCACGTCCCGGGTGAGGGCGTGCGCGTGGGCCAGCAGCTGGTGGGCGATGAGCACCGGCTGGGCGTGCTGCAGGTGCGTCATGCCCGGCGCAGCGACGTCCCGGTAGCGGTCGGCCAGCGCGACCAGCGCGGACTCCAAGGCGGCCAGCTCGCCGACGAGGGCGCGGACGGTGTGCCGGAGGTAGAGCCGCAGGTCGGTGGCGATCTGGTCGTTGCGGCTGCGGCCGGCGCGCAGCTTGCCGCCGAGCGCGCCGAGCTTCTCGGTGAGGCCGCGCTCGAGGGCCTCGTGCACGTCCTCGTCGGACTCGACGGGTGTGAAGGTGCCGGCCGCGACCTCGGCGGAGAGCTCGGTGAGCGCGCCGACCATCCGGTCGAACTCGTCGTCGGTCAGCAGCTCGGCGCGGTGCAGGACGCGGGCGTGGGCCCGGGAGCCGGCCAGGTCGAAGGGCGCCAGCTGCCAGTCGAAGTGCGTGGACCTGGACAACGAGGTGAGCGCGTCCGACGGCTCTCCTCCGAAACGCCCACCCCAGAGCCGGGTCTGCAACGGGGTGCCGGATGCGGCGGGGGTGCCGGGTGCGGCGGCAGAAGACACGGCGGGGTCGGCCGGGCTCACGGTGCGGTGTCCTCCAGGTCGTTCGTCGGGTCGTCGTCCACGGCCGGGGCGCGCTCGGCCATCGCCCGCAGCCGGTCGGCCAGGGCCGCTCCGCCGTCGGGACGGCGGGAGACGACCAGCAGAGTGTCGTCCCCCGCGATCGTGCCCAGGACGTCGGGGAGGCCGACCTTGTCCATGGCGGAGGCGAGGAACTGCGCGGCGCCCGGCGGCGTGCGGACGACGGCGAGGTTCGCGCTGCCCTCGGCGGAGGTCAGGAGGTCGCCGAGCAGCCGGGTGAGCCGGGCGGGCGCGGCCTGCGCGGGGCGCAGCGGGGCGTTCTCCGGCGGCAGCACGTAGGACGCGGGGGCGCCGTCGGACCCGCGCAGCTTGGCCGCGCCCAGCTCCTCCAGGTCGCGGGAGAGCGTGGCCTGGGTGACCTCGATCCCGGACTCCGCCAGCAGCGCGGCCAGCTGGGTCTGCGAGGTGACCGGCTGTGCCTCGATGAGCTCGCGGATCCGGGCCTGCCGGGCCGACCGGGTCAGCGCCGTCGTCATCCGGATCGCTCCAGGAGCCAGATGAGGACCGCCTTCTGCGCGTGCAGCCGGTTCTCCGCCTCGTCCCAGACCGCGCTCTGCGGCCCGTCGACCACCGATGCGGCGATCTCCTTGCCGCGGTAGGCCGGCAGGCAGTGTAGGACGACGGCGTCGCCGGCGGCGCGGGACAGCGCGTCGTCGTCCACGGCGTAGGGCAGGAACGGGGCGATGCGGGCGCCGTACTCGTCCTCCTGGCCCATCGACACCCAGGTGTCGGTGACCAGGACGTCGGCGCGGTCGGCGGCGGCCGCGGCGTCGTCGGTCCAGAGCACCGAGCCGCCGGTCGCGGCGGCGATCTCCTCGGCGCGCTCGAGCACCTCCTTCGACGGCTGGAAGGACGCCGGGGAGCCGATGCGCACGTGCATGCCGGCCGTGGCGCCGCCGAGCAGGTAGGAGTGCGCCATGTTGTTGGCGCCGTCGCCGAGGTAGCTCATGGTCAGCCTGGCCAGCGCCCCCTTGCGCTCGGCGACGGTCTGCAGGTCGGCGAGGATCTGGCAGGGGTGGAAGTCGTCGGTGAGCGCATTGATCACCGGCACCCGGCTGGCCGCGGCCATCGCCTCGAGGCGGTCCTGGCCGAAGGTGCGCCAGACGATCGCGGCGACCTGCCGGTCGAGCACGCGGGCGGTGTCCTCGACCGCTTCGCCGCGGCCGAGCTGGCTGCTGCCGGCGTCGACGACGAGCGGGTGCCCGCCGAGCTCGGCGACGCCGACGGAGAAGCTCACCCGGGTGCGGGTCGAGGGCTTGTCGAACAGCACCGCGACGGACCGAGGCACGCCGTTGGCCGCGCGCAGCGGGGTGGGCGCGGCCGCGGTGTGCCGCGTCCGCTTCAGCTCGGCGGCCAGCGCCAGCACCTCGGCCTGCTCGGCCGGGGCGAGGTCGTCGTCGCGCAGGAGGTGAGGGGTCACGAGCTTCCTTCCTGGACAGCGGCGTCGAGAGCCGCCGGGAGGGCG
The DNA here is from genome assembly GCA_030773455.1 of Actinomycetota bacterium. GTDB lineage: Bacteria > Actinomycetota > Actinomycetes > Mycobacteriales > Geodermatophilaceae > Geodermatophilus. The sequence goes on along the minus strand of JALYNA010000186.1, from coordinate 10,053 downwards.
GCCACGAAGGCGTCGACCTGGGCGTCGGTGAGCACCAGGGACGGCGCCAGCCGCAGTACGTCCGGGGCGACGGCGTTGGCGAGGAACCCGGCGTCGCGTAGCCGGCCCTCGAGCGCCCCTGCGACCGGCGCGGTGAGGACGACGCCGAGCAGCGCGCCCTTGCCGCGCACGCCACTGACCGCGGGGTGGCCGAGGCCCTCGATGCCGGCGGTGAACCGGTGCTCGAGCTCCTTGGCCCGTTCCAGGAGCCCCTCGTCGCGGATCGTGTCCAGGACGGCGAGCGCGGCGGCGGCGGCGATCGGGTTGCCGCCGAAGGTGGAGCCGTGCGAGCCGGCGGTCATCAGGTCCGCGGCGTCGCCGAAGGCGAGGGTGGCGCCGAGCGGCAGCCCGCCGCCGATCGCCTTGGCCAGGGTGATCACGTCGGGGGTCACGCCGTCGGCCTGGGAGGCGAACCAGTGCCCGGTGCGGCCGGTGCCGGTCTGCACCTCGTCGACGGCGAACAGCGCGCCGGCCGCCTCCGCGGCATCGGCCGCGGCGGCCAGGTAGCCCGGTGGGGCGGGCTGCACGCCGCCCTCGCCGAGCATCGGCTCCAGCAGCACCATCGCCGTCCGCTCGCTCACCGTGGCGGCCAGTGCCTCGGCGTCGCCGTAGGGCACATAGCGGACGCCGCCGGGCAGTGGGGCGAAGGCCGCGGCCTTGCCCGGCTGGCCGGTGAGGGCCAGGGCGCCCATGGTGCGGCCGTGGAAGGAGCCCTCGGCGGTGAGCACCTCGGGCCGCCCGGTGAGCCGGCTGAGCTTGAAGGCGGCCTCGTTGGCCTCGGCGCCGGAGTTGCAGAAGAAGACCCGGCCGGGCCGGCCGGCGAGCTCCAGCAGCCGCTCGGCCAGGGTCACGCCCGGCTCGTGCATCGCCAGGTTGGAGACGTGGCCGAGGGTCTGCGCCTGCCGGGTGATCGCCTCGACGACCCGCGGGTGGGCGTGGCCGAGGATCGTCGTCGCGATGCCGCCGAGCAGGTCGGTGTACTCGCGGCCGTCGACGTCCCACACGGTGGCCCCCGCGCCGCGGTCGAGCGCGATCGGCGGGGCCTTGTAGTTGTTCATCATCACGGCCGACCAGCGGGTGGCCAGCTCCTCCGTGTGGGTCATGCCGGCTCCTCTCCGGTGGTGGCGGGGGCCGGGACCACCATGGTCCCGGTGCCCTCGGACGTGAACATCTCCAGCAGCAGGGCGTGCGGGGTGCGGCCGTCGACGACGGTCGCCCGCTTCACCCCGCCCTCGACCGCCCGCAGGCAGGCGGCCATCTTGGGCAGCATCCCGGAGTCCAGGGTGGGCAGGATCTCGGCCAGCTCGCCGGCGTCGATCCGCTGCACCAGCGAGTCGCGGTCGGGCCAGTCGGCGTAGAGCCCCTCGACGTCGGTGAGGACGACGAGCTTCACCGCGCCGAGCGCCACGGCGACCGCGGCGGCGGCGGTGTCGGCGTTGACGTTGTGCACCACGCCGTCCCGGTCGGGGGCGACGGTGGCGATCACCGGGATGTGGCCGGAGTCCAGCAGCGCGCGCACCGGCGCGGGGTCGACGGCGATGACGTCACCGACCAGGCCGACGTCGACCGGCTCGCCGTCCACCACCGCGGCGGTCCGCTCGGCGGTGAACAGGCCGCCGTCCTCGCCGGACAGGCCCACGGCCAGCGGGCCGTGCTGGTTGATCAGCCCGACCACCTCGGGGGTCACCTGGCCGGTGAGCACCATGCGGACGACGTCGATGGTCTCCTCGGTGGTCACCCGCAGGCCGCCGCGGAACTCGCTGAGGATGCCGAGCCGGCCGAGCATCTCGGTGATCTGCGGGCCGCCGCCGTGCACGACGACGGGCAGGATGCCGCAGGTCCGCAGGAACACCATGTCCTCGGCGAAGGCCCGGCGGCACTCCTCGTCGACCATGGCGTGCCCGCCGTACTTGATCACCACGACGTTGCCGTGGAACTCCTTGAGCCACGGTAGCGCACCGGTGAGGACGGCGACCTTGCGAGTGTCGCCCTCGGGGTCGTAGGTCCGCATGACCCGGCTGGTGCCGATCCTCCGGCGCGTCGTCGCCACCGTGGGCGGCGCCTCGTCGACGCGGACGTCGGGCGGGGTGGGGTCCTGGGCCTGTGGGTCGTGCACGGTGGTCACGTGCGGTTCGGGCTCGGGGGTCGCGTTCGCGCTCATGTGGAGTAGGCCGAGTTCTCGTGCACGTACGCGATGGACAGGTCGTTGGTCCAGATCGTCGCCTGATCCGTACCCGCCCTCAGGTCGACGTCGATGGTGATGGCCCGGCCGGTGAGGTCCACGCCCTCGCGCGGGTCGCCGATCGCGCCACCCCGGCAGACGGTGACGCCGTTGATCGTGACGCCGACCCGGTCGGGCTCGAACGCGGCGTCGGTGGTGCCGATCGCGGCCAGCACCCGGCCCCAGTTGGGGTCGTTGCCGAACAGGGCGGTCTTCAACAGGTTGTTGCGGGCGCAGGCGCGGCCGGCGGTGAGCGCGTCGGGAACGCTGGCCGCGTTCCGGACGGTGATCGCGATGTCCTTGGTGGAGCCCTCGGCGTCGGCCAGCAGCTGCATCGCCAGGTCGGTCGCCGCGGCGGTGAGCGCCTCGGTGACGTCCTCGGCGGACGGCGTCACCCCGCTGGCGCCGTTGGCCAGCACGATCACCGTGTCGTTGGTGGACAGGCAGCCGTCGGAGTCCACCCGCTCGAAGGAGACGCTGGTCGCCTGCTTCAGCGCGGTCTGCAGGGTGCCGGCGTCGACCACCGCATCGGTGGTGAGGACGACGAGCATCGTGGCCAGGCTCGGGGCCAGCATGCCGGCGCCCTTGGCCATGCCGCCGACGGTCCAGCCGCCCCGAGCCTGCACGGTGGTCTTGGGCACCGAGTCGGTGGTCATGATCGCCCGCGCCGCGTCGGCGCCGCCGTCCCCGGACAGCGCCGCGACCGCGGCGCTGACCCCGGCGGTCAGCCGGTCCATGGGCAGCCGGACGCCGATCAGGCCGGTGGAGGCGACCGCCACGTCGATCGCATCGAGCCCCATCTCGGCGGCCGCGTGCTCGGCGGTGGCGTGGGTGTCACCGAAACCCGCAGGCCCGGTGCAGGCGTTTGCGCCGCCGGAGTTCAGCACCACGGCCCGTGCCCGCTGCCCGGCCAGCACCTGCCGGCTCCACAGCACCGGGGCGGCGGGAAAGCGGTTGGTGGTGAAGACGGCCGCGGCGGCGTCGTCGGGCCCGTCGTTGACGACGACCGCGACGTCGGGGTCGCCGCTGGACTTGAGCCCGGCGGCGACGCCGGCAGCCCGGAAGCCCTGGGGGGCGGTCACGCTCACGGCGCGACTCCCACGACGGGGAGGCCCGTGGTCTCGGGCAGGCCGAGGGCGAGGTTGGCGCACTGGACCGCCGCTCCCCCGGTGCCCTTGGTCAGGTTGTCCACCGCGGCGATCACGACCAGCCGCCCGGCGTCGGGGTCGACGGCGACCTGCAGCGCGACGGTGTTGGCACCCAGCACCTGCGCCGTCGTCGGCCACTGGCCCTCCGGCAGCAGGTGCACGAACGGCTCGTCGCCGTAGGCCTTCTCGTAGGCGGCCCGGACGGCGGCCTCGTCGGTCCCCGGGGCCAGCCGCGCGGAGCAGGTGGCGAGGATGCCCCGGCTCATCGGGACGAGCGTCGGCGTGAAGCTCACGCCCACCGGCGCACCGGCGGCCTGCGACAGGTTCTGCACCATCTCCGGTGTGTGCCGGTGCACCCCGCCCACGCCGTAGGCGCTGACCGAGCCCATGACCTCGCTGCCGAGCAGGTGCGGCTTGGCGGACTTCCCAGCACCCGACGTACCGGAGGCGGCGACCACGACGACCTCGGGCTCGACCAGGCCCGCGGCCAGCGCAGGGGCCAGCGCCAGGGTGACCGAGGTCGGGTAGCAGCCGGGCACGGCGATCCGCCGGGCACCGGCGAGCTGCTCCCGCTGGCCGGGCAGCTCGGGCAGCCCGTAGGGCCAGGACCCGGCATGGTCGCTCCCGTACCACCGCGCCCAGGCGGCGGGGTCGTTGAGCCGGTGGTCGGCGCCGCAGTCGATGACGAGGGTGTTATCGGGCAGCTGCGCGGCGATCGCGGCGGACTCCCCGTGCGGCAGGGCGAGGACGACGACGTCGTAGCCGGCGAGGCTGCCGGCGTCGCTGGGCTCGACCTCCATGCTCGCGAACGGGAGGAGGTGCGGCTGCAACTCACCCAGGCGTCGGCCGGCGCTCGAGTTGGCATGCACCCCGGCCAACCGCAGGTTCGGGTGCCCGGCCAGCAGCCGGCACACCTCCCCGCCTGCGTACCCGGTGGCGCCGGTGACCCCGACCGTCCACGTCTGCGTTCCGCTCATGATGCATGACCATACACGGCCATGCATGACTGTTCACGGCGGAGGGGATCCGCGACGGTCAGCCGATACTGCGGCGCCCGGCGCGCACGGCGAAGGCGTCCAGGGCGGCCAGCACCTCGTTCGACTGCCACATCCGGTTGCGTGCGGCGCCGGTGAACTCGGTCAGCACGCCGGCCTCGACGAGCGGCCGGAGCGGGCGCAACGCGTTGGCCGGCGAGATGCCCAGCTCCTGCGCGACGGTGGATGCGTCCACCACGGGCTGCCGCAGCAGGAGGTCGGCGAGCCGCCAGGTGGTCGCACCGCGGCGGGCGCGCACGGTGGCGTCCCAGCCGGCACGGACGTCGTGCAGCTCGGCGACGAGCTGACGGGCATTGGCAATCGCGGCGAAGGAGGCGGTGGCGAGCATCGCGACGATCGGCACCGGGTCCCCGGCGCGGTAGGCGGTCAGCGTGTCGAAGTAGGCCGAGGTGTCGGTGAGCAGCCCGGCCGACACCGGCACGGTCACCCGCCGGGTGAGCCGCCCGGCACGCAGCAAGGCGTGCACGAGCGCCCGCCCGATGCGGCCGTTGCCGTCGGCGAACGGGTGGATGGTCTTGAACTGGGCGTGCGCGAGCGCCGCCTGGGCCAGCAGCGGCAGGTCCGTGCGCCCGGCGAACCGGACCAGGTCGGCCATCAGCGCGGGAACGGCGGCGGCGTGCGGCGGGACGTACTCCGCGCCGTGCGGACCGTAGGAGTCCCCACCGATCCAGACCTGCTCCCCCCGCCACCGCCCGGCGATGCCGGGGTCGACGATCCGCAGCAGGGCGTCGTGCATGGCGAGGACGGCGCGCTCGTCGACGTCGCCGGCCAGGTCGAGTGCCGCCCGCATCGCCGCGACGTTGCCGACGATCTGCTGGGCGTTGCGCTTGGCTGTAGCCCCCATCTCGGCCAGGACGATGGCTCGCGCACCTGAGGTGAGGTTCTCGATCCTCGACGACGACGCCGACTCCGACCGCAGCAGCACCACCGCGAGCGGCGCGAGCTCCGCACCCACCTCCGCGTCGAAGCGGGCGATCTCGGCGGTCGCCTCGGCCTCCAGCGCGGCCACGTCGGACGGCAGGCTCAGCTGCGCGTCTGCGACCTCCGGGACCACGGCCGCCCGGTAGGGGCCGCTGTGCCGGGCGCGGACGGCACGGGGGACGGCGTCCGCCGGGATCGACGGCACCCACGGGTGCTCCTCGGAACCGATCGCCGGCCACCGTGGCTCCGGAGCCGGGGCCGACAACACGGGCGGACCTTATCATCACTTGTTCGACAACTGAAGGTATCGCCGCAGGAATCGTCGGACCCGGCGGGACGGCGGGTCGCCCGCCCGGATCAGCTTGCGACGCGTACGGCGAGCAGGGCGACGTCGTCGTCCGGCTCGGCGGGCAGGCAGGCAGTCCAGCAGGGCGTCGCACAGCTGCTCCGGTGAGAGCCGGTGCCGATCGGCGGCGGCCGCCCGCAGCCGGTCCATGCCGTCGTCCAGGACCTGGTCCCGGCGCTCCACGAGGCCGTCGGTGTACAGCAGGACGGTAGCCCCGGGAGCCAGGGTGATCTCGTGGTCGGTCCTGGTCCGATCCGGCTGCACGCCCAGCAGCAGCTCGGGCTCGGGAACGAGGAACTCCGGGGTGCCGTCCGGGTGGAGGAGCAGCGGAGGCGGGTGCCCGGCGTTGGACCAGCGCAGCCGGACCGCCCCGGGGAGCGGACCGTCCGGGTCCGCCTCCGCCTGGCACAGCACCGCGGTGGCCATCGTCTCGATCCCCAGCCGCCGCAGCGCACCGTCCAGGGCGGACAGCACCGCTCCGGGCGCAGCGTCCATGGTGACGCTGACCCCCCGCAGGACGTTGCGGACCTGGGCCATGGCGACCGCAGCTGCCCGGTCGTGGCCGACCACGTCGCCGACGACCAGCGTCATGCCCCCGTCGGCAGCGGGGAAGGCGTCGTACCGGTCCCCGCCCACCTGCGCGGCCCGGGCGGCCGGCTGGTACCGGGCGGCGAGCTGCAGCAGGTCCGATCGCGGGAGAGGGGTCAGCAGGCTGCGCTGCAGCGCCTCCCCGAGCCGGCGGATCTCCCGCGTCGCCTCCTGCTCCGCCTGGTGGGCACGCAGTCGGTCCAGCGCCTGCGCGGTCAGCGCCGCCAGCGCCTGGAGCAGGGCGCGGTCGGCTGCCCGCCACGGATGCGGCACCTCCAACACGACGGCCAGCGACCCGATCGTCCTGCCGTGCGACGTCAGCGGTACCACGGCCGCGCCCTCGGAGCGCGCCCGGACGTAGGTGTCCCGCGCTGCGGGGAACCGCCGCAGCGCCTCCTCCCGGTCGGCCAGGAACACCGGCTCACCGGTCACGGCGACCCGGACGATCCGCAGTGGCGAATCGGCCGGCAGCTCCGCGACCTCGGCCCGCAGGCCCGCGTCGAAGAAGCCCGTCGCCAGCGTCCGCACCCGCGCGGCTCCCGGTTCCGATAGGCACAGCACCGCGCCCGCGGCTCCGAGCACCGAGGCGCCGTCGCCCGAGGCGACGGTCAGCACATCCACCTCGGACCCCGCGTCGGCCAGCCTCTGGGCGACCGCGATCAGCGCGCCCAGCCGCCCGGCGTCCACCACCGCCGCCCGCTCCGTCGTGACGTCTCGGAAGTACCACGCCCAGCTGATGTAGTCGCCCTGCGCGTCGCGGAGCGCGGCGCCGTAACGGTCGAGCACCCGCCCGTCCACGAGCAGCAGCTCGTCCCGGGCAGAACCCGACGCGGTGCCGTACAGCTCGTGCACGCGGGGCCAGGAAGGCGTCCGGGTCGACCAGCTTGTCCAGCACCGACCCAGGGCGGCCTCGTCGGAGCCGGAGGCCACGACTTCGGCCGGGATCGGCCAGATCTCCTGGAACCTCCGGTTGGAGGTGACCATGACGCCGTCGGAGGAGACCACGACCATCCCGTCGAGCCCGCCTTCCACGGCGGCCCGCAGCAGTGCCAGCTCGTTCCCATCGGCTGCCGGTGATCCCTGCCTACCCGCGCCGTCCCGAGAGCCCGCGGCCGGACGTGTCCGCGCCCCGGTGGGTCCCGGCTGGTCGTCCATCGCCTCTCCGCCCCCAGGCCGACGAGTGCCAGCGCTCGGCACCGACGTGTCGCCGAGAACCCTGGGCGTCACCGCCGGGCCCGGTCACGTCGGCGGGGAACCGACCTGAGCCCTGTTCGTCCGGTCGCGTCCCCGCGGGCGTCGCGGTCAGGCGCAGGACGGCTCGGGAGTGCCCGTGGCGGCCCAGGGGCATGACGGTGCACGACCCGCGGGCGCCCGCTCTCCTGGAGGAGCCTCACTGTGAGTCCGTACGACCGGATCGTGATCATCTTCAATCCGCAGAGCACCGGGGACGCGCCCCGGTCGGCCGAGGAGCTCCGGGACGAACTCGCGCGGCGCCTGCCGGCCGTGCCGCTCGAGCTGTGCCCCACCCAGCACGCCGGCCACGCCCGCGAGCTGGCCAGGGAGGCTGCTGGCGCCGGGCGCCCGCTGTTGGTGTCGGTGAGCGGGGACGGGGGCTACAACGAGGTGGTCAACGGCGTCATGGACGCCGGCAACGACCGGGCCGTGTGCGCAGTGCGCGCCGCCGGCAACGCCAACGACCACCACCGGACGACGAGGGAACGACCGCTGGCCGACGCGATCCTGGCCGGCGACGTCCGCCGGATCGACCTGCTCCGGCTGACCGTCGGCACCGGGCCGGCCGCGATGACCCGGTACGCGCACTCCTACATCGGCGTGGGCGTGACGCCGGTCGTCGCGGTCGACCTGGAGGAGGGCGGCAAGGGGTCGTGGCGGGAGATGGTGTCGGTGGTGCGGGGGTTCTCCCGGTTCCGGCCGTTCCCCATCAGGCTCGAGGACGGCCGCCGTCGCCGGATCGACAGCCTGGTGTTCGCCAACATCCCCGAGATGGCCAAGTACGCGCGGCTCAGCGACGACGGGCGGCCCGACGACGGGCGGTTCGAGGTGATCACGCAGCGGCAGACCGGCAAGCTGCGGGTGCTGGCCACCGCGGTGAGGGCGGCCACGCGTGGCCTGGGCCGCCAACCGACGGCCACCCACTTCGCCTTCACCACGCTCGCGCCCATGCCGCTGCAACTGGACGGCGAACTGGTGGAGCTGGAGGCGGACACGCCGGTCGCCGTCGACATCGCACCAGGAGCGCTGGCCACCGTCGTCTGACCGGCCGGCCGGAGGTCAGGCGAGCGGGTCGCCGTCCCCGTACGGCTGCAGGCGCAGCTGCCGGGCCGCGCCGTCCGGGGTGGTGGCCCGCAGAACGGCGGGGTCGTCGACGCCGGCCCGGAGGAACCGGCCCGACCAGGCGTCCAGCGCGCCGGCGGCGATCGCGACGACCAGGTCCACGACGTCCGCGGGCCGGGTCCACTCGGTGCGCCCGGCGTGCATGGGCATGGCCCGGGTCATCGCCGTGTCCACCACCCCGGGCGCCAGGTCGAAGGCCCGCACCCCGTGCTCGGCGCCGGCCAGGGCGAGCCCCTCGGTGATCCGCATCTGGGCGGCCTTGCCGGCCGAGTAGGCGCTGTACTCCGCGCTGCCCCGGGTGCCCAGCCCACTGGCCAGGCCGACCACCCGGCCACCGCCCCGGGCGACCATCCCCGGGACGGCGGCGTGCGCCAGCAGGAACGGCCCGCGCACCTGGCTCTCCACGACCGCCCACCACTGGTCGGGGTCGGCTCGCCACAGCGGCACCTCGGCGGCGTCGATCAGGCCCGCGTTGTTTGCCAGCAGGTCGACCGGCCGCAGCTTCTCGGTCACCCGCGCGACGGCGGCGTCGACCGCCGCCCGGTCGGTGACGTCGGCCGTGACGGCGAGGGTGCGGGCGCCGGTGGCGGCGGCGACCTCGTCCATCACCGCGGCCAGCCGCTCGCCGCCCCGCGCCAGGCCCGCCACCGCCGCGCCGCGCTCGGCCAGCCCCTGCACCAGGTGCCGGCCGATGCCGGCCGATGCGCCGGTGACCAGCGCCACCTGGCCACCAAGTGCTGTGGCCCCGTCCCGGGTCCCGTTGGCCCCCTGCAGGGTCCCGCCGCGAGCCTGCGAGCGGTGGGGGGCAGGGGGTCCTTCGTCAGCCACGGAGCTCCGCCTGCTGCGCCTCCTCGACGAACGCCACGACCTGCTGCCGCACCTCGGCCGCCTCCTCGCCGGACAGCGTCCGGTCCGGCGCGCGCAGGGTCAGCGAGTACGCCAGCGACTTCCGTCCCTCCCCCACCTGGGGCCCGGTGTAGACGTCGAACAGCCGCACGGCCTCGAGCAGCTCGCCGGCCGCCTCACGGATCGACTCCTCGACCGCCGCGGTCGGGACGCCCTCGTCCAGGACGAAGGCGAGGTCGACGAACACCGGCGGGAAGCTCGACAGGTGCGGGCCGGCCGGCACCGGCGCCGGCGGCAGCGCGTCGACGTCCAGCTCCATCACCGCGGTACGGGGGGGCAGGTCCAGCGCCGCGCACACCCGCGGGTGCAGCTCGCCGGCGTGCCCTACCACGCGACCCTCGGCCAGCAGCTCCGCGCAGCGGCCGGGGTGCCACGGCGCCCGCTCCCCCGCGCGCACGGTCAGCCGCACGCCGGCGGCCGCGGCAACCCGGTGGGCTGCCTGCACCGCGTCGGCCCAGACGGCCGGCCGACCTG
>JALYNA010000185.1 GCA_030773455.1 Actinomycetota bacterium | reverse complement strand
GCCCGGCCACCCGGCGCAGCGCCGGGAGGCTGCCGAGCAGCGCCAGCGGGCCGACCGGGCCCGCGCCCGGGCACGCGCCGAGGAGACCCCGGAGCTGCTGCTCGGCCGCAACCCGGTCGTCGAGGCGTTGCGCGCGAAGATCCCGGCCACGGCGCTCTACGTCGTCACCGGGGACACCCACCGGACCGCCGACGAGCGGATCGCCGAGGCCCTGGCCCTCGCGGCCGACCGCGGGCTGCCGCTGCTCGAGGTGGGCAAGGCCGAGTTCGACCGGATGTCCGGCGGCGCGCTGCACCAGGGCATCGGCCTGCAGGTGCCGCCCTACGACTACGCCCACCCCGACGACCTGCTCGACCTGGCCCGCGACTCGGGCGGGCCGCCGCTGATCGTGGCGATGGACGGCGTCACCGACCCGCGCAACCTCGGGGCCGTCGTCCGCTCGGCCGCGGCGTTCGACGCGCACGGCGTGGTCGTGCCGCAGCGCCGCTCGGTCGGCATGACGGCGTCGGCCTGGCGGACCAGCGCCGGCGCCGCCGCGCGGCTGCCGGTGGCGCGAGCGGTCAACCTGGCCCGGGCCCTGGGCTCCTACCAGGACGCCGGGCTGATGACCGTCGGCCTGGCCGGCGACGGCGACGTGGACGTGCACGACTTCGACGGCTTCGCCGACCCGCTGGCGCTGGTGGTGGGCGCCGAGGGGACGGGGCTGTCGCGTCTCGTGCGGGAGCGCTGCGACGTCGTCGTGCGCATCCCGATCGCGCGGGACACCGAGTCGCTCAACGTCAGCGTCGCCGCCGGCATCGCCCTCTACGCGGCAGCCAGCGCACGTCGGTAGTTGCGGCGACGATGTGCGCTGATCCGCAGCTCCCGACCGTGGGACTGCGGATCAGCGCACACTGTTCAGCCCCTCGGGCTGGTTGATTGGGGCATGCCCTCGTTGACCTCTCTCGTCGGCGCCGCCACGGCCGCTGGCTCGGCCGCGCTGGTGGTGGCGCCCCGGTTTGTTCATCGAACCTGCCGGGCTCGCCGACACGGTCGAGAGCCGTTCCCTGGTGCGCGCGCCGGGCGCCCGCGACGTCGGTATCGGCCTGGCCATGATGTCGGCACCGGCCGGCCGAGCGCGGCGGATCGCAGCGACCGCACGGGTGCTGAGCGACTGGACCGACGCGGTGGTGTTCGTCCCGGCGCTGTCCGGACGGGGCACCTTGGGCCGGGTCGTCGGCTTCGCCTCCCTGTGGGGTGCGCTCGCCGTCGGCGCACTGGTGCTGGATGAGCGCGCAGGACGCTGAGCGGCCCCGTCCAGGGCACCGCCCCGAGCTTGCGAGGGTGGGGGAGGACAGGGTCCTCTCTCAGCCCAGCAACTGGGCGAGGGTGTAGATCACCAGCCCGGCCAGGCCGCCGACGATGGTGCCGTTGATGCGGATGAACTGCAGGTCCCGGCCGACCTGCAGCTCGATCCGGCGGCTGGTCTCCTCGGTGTCCCAGTGGGCGACGGTGCTACCGACCAGGTCGGCGACGTCGCCGGAGAAGCGCTCCACCAGGGAGCCGGCGACGGTGTGCGCGTGCCGCTGCACCAGCTCCCGCACCCGCTCGTCGGTCTGCAGCAGCTGCGCGGCCTCCCGGACGAGGTCGGCGACGCGGGCCCGCAGCGCCGAATCCGGGTCGGCGGCCGCGGCGAGGACGGCGTCCTTGACGTTGGTCCACAGCGACCCCGACCAGGTCCGGACGGCGGGGTGCTCGAGCAGCTCCTTCTTCAGGTCCTCCATCCGCGCCGCCGTCGCGGGGTCGGTGCACAGCGCGTGCACGTAGGCGCGCAGCCGGGTGTCGTAGGCCCGCCGCAGCTCGTGGCGCGGGTCGTCGCCGACCTCGTCGAGGAAGTCCTGGATGCCGGTGAACGCGCGGTCGAACACCCGGTCGTCGACCCAGTCCGGCACCCAGGCGGGGGAGGCGTCGCCCAGCTGTGCCCGGAACACCACCCGGTTGTCCTCCAGGAACCGGGCCAGCCCGCGGAGCCCCGCCGAGAGCACCTCCTGGTGCCGGTCCCCGGCAACCACCAGCTCCAGGACACGGGCCGTCACGGGCGCGGCCGGGGTGGCGTGCAGCTTGCGGTCCACGAGGCCCGCGACGGCCGGCCGCAGGTCGTCGTCCTTCAGCAGGCCGGCGACCGAGTGCAGCACCGCCCCGGCGTCCCCGGCCAGCCGCTCGGCGCGCCCCGGCGCGGCGAGGAACGCACCCAGCCGGCCGGGCACGTCGATGGTGGTCAGTTTGTCCTCGACCACGGCGCGGGTGAGGAAGTTCTCCTGCACGAAAGTCCCCAGGCTCGCGCCGATCTGGTCCTTCTTGCGCGGGATGATCGCCGTGTGCGGGATCGGCAGCCGCAGCGGGTGCCGGAACAGCGCGGTGACGGCGAACCAGTCGGCCAGCGCCCCGACCATCGAGGCCTCCGCCGTGGCCCGCACGTACCCGACCCAGGCGCCGGTCTCCTCGCCCAGCAGGACGCAGGCCAGGAAGACGGCGGCGGCGAGCAGGAAGAGGCCGGTCGCCAGTCGCTTCATACGGGCCAGGTCGCGGGCCCGCTCCGGGTCGTCGAGGGAGGCCGCCAGGGGAGCGCGCAGGGAACTCGACGACACCCGTCCGAGCCTAGGCACCCGGTCGGTCTCCCGTTCCGGACGACCTCGATGGCCCCGGCGGATCCCGACATGGCACCGTGTGGGCCGACGACGTGCGAGAGCGGGTGGTCCCGGACGCCCGGGCGCGGTCGTGGCTCCCGGTCCTCCACCGACCTCGCGGCCGCGTGCCGGTTCCGGACCGGCCCCAGCACCCCCCACCCTGACAGGCGGACGGACCATGAGCGCGCGGTCCACACAGGCCGGCGAGAACCATCTCGCCAACTTCGGCTACCGGCAGGAGCTGGACCGGAGCATCGGGACGTTCGCCAGCTTCGCCGCCGGCGTCAGTTACATCTCGATTCTGACCGGGATCTTCCAGCTCTTCTACTTCGGCTTCGGCGCCGGTGGCCCGGCCTACATCTGGTCCTGGCCGATGGTCTTCCTCGGGCAACTCATGGTGGCGCTGTGCTTCGCCGAACTGGCCGCGCAGTACCTCCTGGCCGGTTCGCTCTACAACTGGACCAAGCGCCTGGGCAGCCGGACGACCTCGGGGATGGCCGGCTGGATGATGCTGACCGCCTCGATCATGACGCTCTCGGCGACCGCGCTGGCCTACCAGGTCACGCTGCCGCAGCTGTGGTCGGGCTTCCAGCTGGTCGGCGACGGCACCGGCACCTACGACGTCGCCGTCAACGCCGTCGTCCTCGGCAGTGCCCTCATCCTGTTCACCACGGTGGTCAGCGCCTACGGCGTGCGGCTGATGGCCCGGGTCAACAGCGCCGGCGTCCTCATCGAGCTGGTCGCAGCCGTGCTCATCGTCGTGGTCCTCGCCGCGGCCATGACCCGCGGCCCGGTCGAGGTCCTGACCGCCACGGCCGGCCGCGGCGAGGACCAGTCCCTCGGCTATCTCGGCGCCTTCCTCGTCGCCGCGCTGGCGTCGGGCTACGTCATGTACGGCTTCGACACCGCCAGCTCGCTGGGTGAGGAGACCGTCGATCCCCGGCGCACCGCGCCGAGGGCGATCGTCCGGGCGGTCACGGCCTCGTTCGTGCTGGGCGGCCTGATCCTGCTCTTCGGCCTCATGGCGGTGCAGGACCGGACAACCCGCAGCTGTCCTCGGGCACCGGCGGCCTGCAGTACGTGGTGCTGCAGGCGGCGGGCACGGGCCTGGGCCGGCTGCTGCTCGTCTGCATCGTCATCGCTATCACCGTCTGCTGCCTGGCCGTGCACACGGCGACGATCCGGATGGTGTTCGCGATGGCGCGGGACAACAACCTGCCCTTCGGGGCGCGGCTGGCCAAGGTCGACCCCAGGCGGAAGACCCCGGTGGTCCCCGCCGTGGTCGTCGGCATCCTGTCGGTCACCATCCTGCTGATCAACGTCCGCCAACCACAAATCTTCACGGTGATCACCAGCATCGCGGTCGTGATGATCTACCTCGCCTACCTGCTGGTCACCGTGCCGATGCTCATCAGCCGGCTGCGGGGGCGGTGGCCGCTGCCCGGCGCCCGCAGCGACGGGGGGCACTTCTCCCTCGGCCGCTGGGGCCTGCCGATCAACGTCCTCACCGTGCTGTGGGGCGTCGGCATGGCCCTCAACCTGGCCTGGCCGCGCCGGGAGGTCTACAAGGCCACCGGGCCCCACCACTGGTGCCTGCAGTGGGGCGCCTTCGTCTTCATCGGCGCCATCGCCCTCAGCGGCCTGGGGTACTACCTGCTCCGGCAGCGGCACCGCACCGGCGTCCTGCCGGAGCACGCCGCCGTCCCAGCCACGGCGCTGCGCGCCGGCGACCCGGACGAGGACCCGCGGCGGGCGGAGATGCCGGTGGGTGGCGTGCGCTGACCCCCGCGGCGGCCGTCGCCGCTCAACCCTCCGTGGCGCCCAGGGTGACGTCGAGCCGCTCGGTGCCCTGCCCGCGGTGAACGGTCAGCGTGACCGCGTCGCCGGGGGCGGCGCTGCGGACGGCGGCGGTCAGCTCCGTCGAGGTGGTCACGACCCGCTCGCCGACCGCGGTGACGACGTCGCCGACCTGCAGCCCCGCGTCGGCGGCAGGCGTGCCAGGCTGCACCTGCACCAGCTGCGCGCCGGTACCGATCTCGGGGTTGGCGTCGTCCGCGGCGGTCTGGGCGCTCACGCCCAGGTAGGTGATCTGGGCCGAGCCGTCGGCCATCAGCTCCTGGGCGATCCGCGCGGCGGTGTTGCCCGGGATGGCGAAGCCGACGCCGATGCTGCCGCTCTCCGCGGTCTGGCCCGGCACTCCGGAGGCGACCGTGGCGATCGCGGTGTTGATGCCGACGACCTGGCCGGCGGCGTCGACCAGCGCGCCGCCGGAGCTGCCCGGGTTGATCGCTGCGTCGGTCTGCAGGGCGTCGATCACGGTGGCGTCGCCCTCGGCCGACCCGGTGGCCACGGCACGGCCCTTGGCGCTGACGATCCCGTCGGTCACGGTGTCCGACAGGCCCAGCGGAGCGCCGATTGCGACGGCCAGGTCGCCGACCTGTACCTTGTCGGAGTCGGCGAACGTCGCCGGCGTCAGGCCGGAAGCGCCCTGCAGCTTCAGCACAGCCAGGTCGTAGACCGGCTGGGTGCCCACGACGGTCGCGTCGTAGAGGGTGCCGTCGGCGGTGCGGACCGAGACGGCGGCCGAGCCGGCGCCGTCCAGGCTGGCCACGTGGTTGTTCGTCAGCACGTAGCCGTCTTCGCTGAGGACGACGCCGGATCCGCTGCCCGAACCCGAGGCGCCGGTGACGTAGACGGTGACCACGCTCGGTGCTGCCTTGGCCGCGGCCGCGGTGACCGCGGTCGCCGTCTGCGGGTTGGTGATGGTGACGTTCTGTGTGGCGGTGGTGCCGCCGCCGCTGGTGCCGCCGTCCGCGCCGTCGGCGAGCAGCGCCACGCCGGCTCCCGCGCCGCCGCCGATCAGGGCCCCGGCGAGCAGGCCGGCGACGCCGATG
>JALYNA010000184.1 GCA_030773455.1 Actinomycetota bacterium | reverse complement strand
GCGCGGGCCGCTCCGGGGCACGATCGGTCTCCTCGGCCGGCCGCTCGGGCCGGCGGGCGCGGCGCGGGCGCACCGGCTCCACGGCCTGACCGGGCACCGGCAGCAGCCAGCGCGACAGCCGGCTGCGGTCGGTCCGGCGTAGCTGCTCGACGGCCTCGGGCTCGGAGCGGGCGAAGCGGATGAGCAGCCCCACGATGAACAGGGTGAGCACCAGGGAGGTGCCACCGGCGGAGACCAGCGGCAGCGTCAGGCCGGTCACCGGCAGCAGGCCCACCACGTAGCCCATGTTCAGGGCCGCCTGCCCAACCAGCCACACGGTGATCGCCACGCAGGCCAGCTGCACGAAGCGGTCGGCGGTGCGGCGGGCGATCCGGAAACCGGCCCAGGCCAGCACTCCGTAGAGGGTGACCACGACCAGGCAGCCGAGGAAGCCGAGCTCCTCGCCGATGATCGCGAAGATGTAGTCCGACTCGGCCTCGGGCAGCAGGTTCCACTTCATGGCGCTGTTGCCCAGCCCCACGCCCCACAGCCCGCCGGTGGCCAGCGCGTAGAAGCCGCGGATGGCCTGGAAGCCGGTGTCGGACGGGTCGGCGAAGGGGTCGAGGAACGCGGTGACCCGCTCCATCCGGTACGGGGCGACGGCAACCATGAGCACCACGGCCGCGGCCGCGGCCGCGGCGAACCCGGCCATCCACCGCCACGGCAGGCCGCCGGCCCACAGCAGCCCGACCAGGACCAGGCCGAGGCTGACGACCCCGCCGAAGTCCGGCTCCAGGTAGAGCAGGAACGACAGGACGGCGAAGACCGGGAGCAGCGGGACCAGCAGGGTCCGCACGGTGAGGAACCGGTCGCGCATCGCCAGGATGTGCGCGCCCCACAGGGCGAAGACCAGTTTGGCCAGCTCGGAGGGCTGGAACTGCGTGAACCCCAGGTCGATCCAGGCCCGCGAGCCGTTGAGCTTCATCCCGATGCCCGGGACGAGCACCGCGACCAGCAGCACCGCGGACACCACCAGGCCGAGGGGCGCCCAGCGACGGACCAGGCCGACCGGCAGCCGCACCGCGACCAGCAGCGCGACCAGGCCGATCACGGCGAAGACGAGCTGGTCGACGCCGGGCCGCCAGGCGGGCTGGTCGTTGAGCGCGGCGTCGATCGCCGAGGCGGAGAAGACCATGACCAGGCCGATGGCCAGGAGCATGCCGGCCGCCCCGACGACCAGCTGGCAGCTGGTCGTGGGGCCGTCGAGCCAGGCGGGGGGCGCGAACCGGCGGACCGGCGTCCGGCGGCCGGCCGGCCCGGTTCGGCGCCGCGCCGGAGCGGTCGGGACGCCGGAGGACTCCATCGGGCCATCGTGGCCGGTGGGGCGGATTTCCCGGCGGACCGGGTGGGCGTGTCGCAGCACCCTGTCCACCCTCACAGGCCGGTGAAGGTCAGCCAGTCGGCGTAGAACAGGCCGAGTCCGAAGGCGACCGACATCCCGGTGACCAGCCAGAACCGGACGATCACCGTGTTCTCGGTCCAGCCGGCCAGCTCGAAGTGGTGGTGCAGCGGCGCCATCCGGAACACCCGGCGGCGGGTGGCCCGGAAGAAGGCCACCTGGATGACCACCGACAGCGTCACCGCGACGAACAGCCCGCCGAGGACGACCAGCAGCAGCTCGGTGCGGGTAACCACGGCCAGTCCGGCCAGCAGCCCGCCCAGTGCCAGCGAGCCGGTGTCGCCCATGAAGATCCGCGCCGGGCTGGTGTTCCACCACAGGAAGCCCAGGCACGCGCCGAGCCCGGCCGCGGCGACCAGGGTGACGTCGAGCGGGTCGCGCACCTGGTAGCAGCCGGCGATCGGCCCGCTGGTGCAGTCGTGGGTGAACTGCCAGAACGAGATGATCGTGTAGGCGCCGCACACCATTGCCGAGCAACCGGCGGCCAGCCCATCCAGCCCGTCGGTGAGGTTCACCGCATTGGAGAACCCAGCGATGAACAGGTAGGCCAGGATCACGAAGCCCACCGACCCCAGGTACATCGGGTCGATGTCGCGGACGTAGGAGACGAACTCCGAGGCCGGGGTGATGCCGGCCTCGTCCGGGAAGTTCAGCGCCAGGACGGCGAAGGCCACCCCGACCACCAGCTGGCCCACCAGCTTGGCGGTCTTGTTCAGCCCGAGGCTGCGCCGGAACCGGATCTTCAGGTAGTCGTCGAGGAAGCCAACCGTGGCCAGGCCCACCATGAGCAGGAGCACCAGCAGCCCGCTGGCGGTCACCCCGCGGCCGGGCTGGTTGAGCAGGAACAGGTGGGCGATCAGGTAGCCGCCCACGGTGGCCCCGACGATGACGGTGCCACCCATGGTGGGCGTGCCCTTCTTCGCCAGGTGGCTCTCCGGCCCGTCGTCCCGGATCTCCTGCCCGAAGCCCTTGCGGCGGAACAGGTGCACGGCGACCGGCGTGGCCAGGATGGAGATCACCAGCCCGAACGCGGCCGCGATCAGGATGGACCTCACGCGCCTGCCCCAGGGGCGAGCAGGTCGGCCGCGAGCACCTCGAGCCCGTAGGACCGGCTGGCCTTCACCAGCACGACGTCACCGGGCACCAGTACCTCCGTCAGCAGTTCCCGGGCAGCGGCCCGGTCGGGCACGCGCACCGCGCCCCTGTCAGTGCCCTCGTCCTCGCGAGCACCTGCGGCGAGCGCCCCGTCGGCTATCCCTACCGCATCCGGCCCGACGGCCACGACCAGGTCGACCCCGGCGGCCACGGCGTCCCGGCCCAGCCGCTCGTGCTCCGCCGCGGCACCGGGGCCCAGCTCGGCCATCGCGCCGAGCACGGCGACCCGCCGCCGCGCGGGCAGCCCGGCCAGCGCGGCCAGCGCGGCGCGCATCGACTCGGGGTTGGCGTTGTAGGCGTCGTTGACCACGGTGACGCCGTCGTCCCGGCGGACGACCTCCATCCGCCACCGGCTGCGCGGCTCGGCGGCCGACAGCGCGTCGGCGACCGCCTCGGGCGCCATGCCGGCGGCCAGGGCCGCCCCGGCGGCCGACAGCGCGTTGGCGACCTGGTGCTCGCCGACGACCCGCAGCCGCACCACGGCGCGCGCACCGCCGGTGACCAGCGTGAAGCCGGCTCGGCCGGCCTCGTCGAGGGTGACGTCCTCGGCGCGGACGTCGGCGTCGGCCGCCCGGCCGGTGGTGACGACCCGCGCCCGGGTGCGCGGCGCCATGCCGATCACCCGGGGGTCGTCGGCGTTCAGGACGGCGGTGCCCCCCTCCGGCAGCGCCTCCACCAGCTCGCCCTTGGCGACGGCGATCCCGTCGGCCGAGCCGAACTCGCCCAGGTGCGCCGAGCCGACGTTGAGGACCACGCCGACGTCGGGCCGGGCCACCCGGCACAGCCGGGCGATGTGCCCGGGACCGCGCGAGCCCATCTCCAGCACGAGGAAGCGGGTGTCCTCGTCGGCGTCGAGCACGGTGAGCGGCAGGCCGATGTCGTTGTTGTACGAGCCGGGCGGGCTGACCGTGGCCCCCACGGTGGCCAGCACCTGTCCGAGCAGGTCCTTGGTGCTGGTCTTCCCGGACGAGCCGGTGATCCCGACGGTGCGCAACCCGCCCGCCAGCCGGGTGTGCACGGCGGCGGCCAGCCGGCCGAGCGCGGCGACCGGCTCGTCGACGACCACGCAGGGCAGCGCGCCGTCGGGGCGGGTGGTGAGCGCGGCGACCGCGCCGGCGGCCGCGGCCGCGGCGAGGAAGTCGTGGCCGTCGACCCGCTCCCCCGGCACGGCCACGAACAGGTCGCCGGGTGCCACGGCGCGGGAGTCGACGGTGACCTTCCCGGTCACGGTGCCGGTGGGGGCGACGGTCAGCTCGCCGCCGACCGCCTCGGCAACCTGGGTCAGGCTCAGCTCGATCACGGGGTCTCCTCGCTCGCGCTCGTCGCCCCCGTGCTCGGCGATGCGGTGTCTCCGCACGACCTCGCGAGCCCGGTCATGTCGCGGGCTCCACACCGGCCGGCTGCGCCAGGGCCTCGCGCAGCACGGCGCGGTCGTCGAACGGGTGCACGGTGCCGGCCACGTCCTGGCCGGTCTCGTGGCCCTTGCCGGCCACCAGGACGGCGTCGCCGGGCCGGGCGCGGGCGACGGCGGCGGTGATCGCCGCGCGCCGGTCGCCGATCTCCAGCAC
>JALYNA010000183.1 GCA_030773455.1 Actinomycetota bacterium | reverse complement strand
TCGGTCACTCCGCTCCCTCGCTGGCGCTCGTCCGCGTCGTGCCCGGCGGTGCTCTGCCCATGCTGTGACCTCGCAAGCTCGGTCACAGGACGCTCCCTCGCTGGCGCTCGTCCGCGTCGTGCCCGGCGGTGCTCTGCCCATGCTGTGACCTCGCAAGCTCGGTCACAGGACGCTCTCCGCGAAGCCGTTGGCGGCCAGCCAGCCCTGCAGCCAGCGCATCATCTCGGTCCAGGCCCCGGTGACCAGCAGCAGTCCGACGACGACGAGCACGGCCCCGCCGAACCGGGTCACCGCCCGCGCGTGGCGGCGCAGGAACGCCGTCGCCCCCATCGCCCAGCGGGCCCCGAGGGCGACCAGCACGAACGGCACCCCCAGGCCCAGGCAGTAGGCGAGCCCGAGCACCGCCCCGCGGCCGGCGGTCGCCTCGGTGTACGCGAGTGAGTACACGGCGGCCAGCGTCGGCCCCAGGCAGGGCGTCCAGCCCAGCCCGAAGACGACCCCCAGCAACGGCGCCCCGGCCAGCCCGGTCGCCGGGCGGAAGGCCACCCGCTTGCTGCGCTGGAGCAGCGGCAGCCAGCCGAGGAAGCCCAGCCCGACCAGGACGGTGACGACCCCGAGCACGCGGGTGATCTGGTCGTTGTACTGCAGCAGCAGCCGGCCCAGACCGCCGAACGCGGTGCTGATGGTGACGAAGACGGCGGTGAAGCCGAGCACGAACAGCACCGCGCCGAGCACCATCCGCCCGCGCGGCGAGCGCTCGTCGTCCGTCCGGACCGCGACCGCCGCGGTGCCGGAGCCCTGCGCGGCCGACGCCGGCGACGTCGTCCGGGCCCCGGAGCCGACCAGCCCGGTGACGTAGGACAGGTAGCCGGGCACCAGCGGCAGCACGCAGGGCGAGGCGAAGCTGACCAGGCCGACCAGCGCGGCGACCGCGGCGGCAACCAGCAGCGAGCCGTCGGTCACCAGGCCGCTGAAGACCTCACCCATCAGGTCTCCTCGGCGAGCAGCATGTCCAGCACCGCGCGCAGGTCCTCCTGCGCGACCGCGCCGGTGTAGACGGCGGCCACCCGGCCCTGCACGTCGAGCACCACGGTCGACGGGATCGCGTTGGCCGGGTAGTCCCGGAACGCCAGCGCCACCTCCCCGCGCGGGTCGTGCAGCGAGGGGAACTCGATGCCGAAGTCGTCCTCAAAGGCGCGGGCCAACTGGTCGGTGTCCTTCACGTTGACGCCGAGGAACTGCACGCCCCGGTCGCGCACCTCGGCGTAGACCTCCTGGAACTCCGGCGACTCCACCCGGCAGGGCGCGCACCAGGAACCCCAGAAGTTGAGGACCGCGATCGAGCCGTCGAGCTGGGGGGAGTCGAAGTTACCGCCGTCCAGCAGGGTCCCGGAGAACTCCGGTGCCGCGGCCCGCTCGTCGGGCCCGATGACCTCGCCGGCCGGGGTGCCCGCGACGAAGCGAAACTCGCCACCGTTGTTGACGTCGACCGCGCCGTCGCCGGTCGAGCAGCCGGCGAGGAGCAGCGCGCCGACCAGCGCACCGAGCAGCCGCCGCCTCATGCTCCGGGAACCGCGTCGGGGTCGGTGGCGCCGGCGGGCTCGGCGTAGGAGAGCCCGACGAAGCGGTCGCCGTCGTAGGTCAGCGAGGTGACGCTGGCCAGGCCACACTGCCGGCGGCGCGGGTCGTGGGTGTAGCGGCGTCCCTCCAGGTGCAGCCGGAGGGTCCAGATCGGCAGCTGGTGGCTGACGCACACCGCCGCAGAGCCGCGCGCGGCGTCCCGGGCGGCCTCGACGGCGGCGAGCATCCGCGCCCCGATCTCGACGTAGGGCTCGCCCCACGACGGCCGGAAGGGGTTGCGCAGCTTCCACCAGTGCTGGGGCGAACGCAGGGCGCCGTCCCCCACCCCGACCCGCAGCCCCTCGAAGGCGTTGCCGGCCTCGATCAGCCGGTCGTCGACCTCGATCGGCAGGTCGAGCTTGCCGGCGATCGGCGCGGCGGTCTGCCGCGCGCGCTCCAGCGGGCTGGAGACCACGTGGGTGAGGTCCTTGTCCGCCAGCCACTCTGCGGCGGCCAGCGCCATCGCCTCGCCGGTCTCCGACAGCCGGTAGCCCGGCAGCCGGCCGTAGAGCACCCGCTCGGGGTTGAACACCTCGCCGTGGCGGAGCAGGTGGACGACGGTGGTCTCGGCCATCAGGTGGTCACCTCGGCGGGGTCCTCGGCAGGCGGGGCGGTGGCGGGCTCGGCGGCCGCGGCGGCGCGGGCGGCGGCCGGCAGGGCCTCGAGCACCCGCCCGACGGCCTCGTCGTCGAGCGCGGCGCTGACGAACCACGCCTCGAACGCCGACGGGGGCAGGTAGACGCCGCGGGCGAGCATCGCGTGGAAGAAGGCGGTGTAGCGGGCGGCGTCCTGGGAGCGGGCGTCGTCGTAGTCGCGCACCTGCCGCTCGTCGGGGACGAAGAACACCGAGAACATCGAGCCGGCCTGCTGCACGCGGTGCGGGACACCGGCGGCGAACAGCGCGGCGCTGGCCGCGCCGCGCAGGGTGGCGGCCACCTCGTCGCAGCCGGCGTAGACCTCGTCGGTGCAGTGCCGCAGCGTGGTCAGGCCCGCGGCGACCGCGACCGGGTTCCCCGACAGCGTCCCGGCCTGGTAGACCGGGCCGGCCGGCGCCAGGTGGTCCATGAGGTCGGCGCGGCCGCCGAAGGCCGCGGCCGGCAGCCCGCCGCCCATGACCTTGCCGAAGGTCATCAGGTCCGCGTCCACCGGGTCCAGCCCGTACCAGCCGGAGCGGGACACGCGGAACCCGGTCATGACCTCGTCGACGATCAGCAGCGCGCCGTGCGCGGCGGTGACCCGGCGCAGCACCTGGTTGAAGCCGTCCAGCGGCGGGACGACGCCCATGTTGCCGACCGCGGCCTCGGTGATGACCGCGGCGATCTCGCTGCCCCGCTCGGCGAAGACGGCCTCCACCGCGGCCGCGTCGTTGTAGGGCAGCACGACGGTGTCGGCAGCGGCACCGCTGGTGACGCCGGGGGTGTCGGGCAGGCCGAGGGTAGCCACGCCCGAGCCGGCCGAGGCCAGCAGCGCGTCGACGTGGCCGTGGTAGCAGCCGGCGAACTTCACCACGAGCCGGCGGCCGGTGACGCCGCGGGCGAGCCGGACCGCCGAGAGCACCGCCTCGGTGCCCGAGTTGACCAGCCGGACCCGCTGCACCGGCGGCATCCGGCCGATGATCTCCTCGGCCAACTCCAGCTCGCCCTCGGTCGGGGCGCCGAAGGTCAGCCCGCGGCGGGCGGCCGCGGTGACCGCCTCCACGACCGCCCGGTGGGCGTGGCCGAGGATCAGCGGCCCCCACGAGGCGACGAGGTCGACGTAGCGGCGGCCGTCGGCGTCGGTGAGGTACGCGCCCTGGCCCTGCGCCATGAAGCGGGGGGTGCCGCCGACGGCGCCGAAGGCGCGGACGGGTGAGTTCACGCCACCCGGGGTGACCCGCTGCGCGCGGGCGAACAGGCCGGCCGATGTCCGGGCCTCGTAGGCGTACGGAGGGCTGTCCAGCGAGGTCACGACCCCAGTGTCCCCTTCCTTCCGGGATGCCCGCCCGGGGTCCCCGGGACGGCGCGCAGCAGCGCCGTGGCGAGCGCCGCGGGGTCGCGGGTGGGCACCAGCACGGTGCGCCCGTCGGTGGTCCGCAGCGGCAGCCCGGACCGGCCGCGGGGCAGCGACCAGCCGCCGCCGAGCACTGGGGCGCCGGCATCCACCCCCGCCGTCCCCGCGC
>JALYNA010000182.1 GCA_030773455.1 Actinomycetota bacterium | reverse complement strand
CCCCGGCTGCCGCAACGCCTCGACGGCGCCCCGCTCACCGGCCCGCCGCGGCACCCAGGCCACCCGCGCGCCGGTCGCCCGGGCCAGCGCGGCCAGGGCGGAGAACGCACCTGGGGACTCGGCCAGCCGCTCGCCGGCGAGCACGACGGCCCCCGGCTGCCGCAGCGCCTCCACGGCGGGCCCGCCCCAGGTGCCCTCGGCAAGGGCGGCCAGCGAGCGGGCCTCCGTGCCCGGGCGGGTGGCCAGCACGGTTGCCTGCAGCTTCTCGGCGGCGCGGGTGGCGAAAGGGGCGAGGTCGTAGACGGCCAGCCGGTTGGTGCGCACGGCCCGGCGCAGGCGCAGGAAGACGATCGGCGACTCCTCCTCCGGTTCCAGGCCGGCCAGCAGCACCACGGGGGCGGCGGCGAGGTCGGCGTAGGTGACCGCACCGTTGGTCGGGCCGGTGCCGGCCACGTGCGCCATGAGGAAGGCCAGCTCCTCGGCCGAGTGCGTGCGGGCGCGGGCGTCGACGTCGTTGGTGCCGAGCGCGACGCGGGCGAACTTCGCGTAGGCGTAAGCGTCCTCGACGGTCAGCCGCCCGCCTGGGAGCACCCCGACCCCGCCGGCGTCCCGCGCGGCGCGCAGCCCCTCGGCCGCCGCGGCCCAGGCCTCCGGCCAGGACGCCGGCTCCAGCACGCCGTCCCGCCGGACCAGCGGGGTGGTGAGCCGCTGGTTGGCGGTGGCGTAGCGGAACGCGTACCGCCCCTTGTCGCAGTTCCACTCCTCGTTGACCGCTGGATCCTCGGCGGCCAGCCGGCGGGTGACCTTGCCGCGCCGGTAGTCGGTGCGCATGGCGCAGCCGGACGCGCAGTGCTCGCACACGCTGGGCTCGGTGCGCAGGTCGAAGGGGCGGGCGCGGAACCGGTACTGGGCGCTGGTCAGCGCGCCGACCGGGCAGATCTGGGTGGTGTTGCCGGAGAAGTAGGACTCGAACGGCTCGTCCTCGTAGATGGCGACCTGCTCCAGCGCGCCCCGCTCGAACAGCTCGATGAACGGGTCTCCGGCGACCTGCTGAGAGAACCGGGTGCAGCGCGCGCAGAGCACGCAGCGCTCGCGGTCCAGCAGCACCTGGCTGCTGATCGGCAGCGGCTTGGGATAGCTTCGCTTGACGTCGACGAAGCGGCTCTCGGTGCGGCCGTGGCCCATCGCCTGATTCTGCAGCGGGCACTCGCCGCCCTTGTCGCACGTCGGGCAGTCCAGCGGGTGGTTGATCAGCAGCAGTTCCATCGTGCCCTGCTGCGCCTTGTCGGCGACCGGGCTGGTGAGCTGCGTGTGGATCTCCATGCCCTCGGTGACGGGCATGGTGCAGGAGGCGACCGGCTTGCGCTGGCCCGCCACCTCCACCAGGCACTGCCGGCAGGCGCCGACCGGCTCGAGCAGCGGATGGTCGCAGAAGCGCGGGACGAAGACGCCCACCTGCTCGGCGGCACGAATGATCAGCGTCCCCTTGGGGACGGCGACCTCGAGGCCGTCGATGGTGCAGTGGACGGCGTCCGGCGGGGTGTGCGGCCCCGGTGTGCCCGGCGGCACCGCGGGCGCCGGGATGGGATTGGTGAGTGTCACTGGTCCTCCTCGCTGACGCTCGTCGGGGCAGTGCCCTGGTGTGCTGTGTCTCTGCGTGATCTCGCGAGCTCGGTCACGAGGCGACTCCGACGGGCTCGAGCCGGAGGCTGCGGCCGAGGCGGGCCTGTTCCTCCGGCGGCAGCAGGGCGACGTAGTCGTCGCGGAAGTACTTCAGCGAGCTGGCGATGCAGCTCGTCGCGCCGTCACCCAGGGCGCAGAACGACCGGCCCAGGATGTTGTCGCAGGTGTCGGTGAGCAGGTCCAGGTCAGCCGTCGTCCCGCGGCCGTCCACCAGCCGCTGCAGGATCTGGACCAACCAGTACGTCCCCTCGCGGCACGGGGTGCACTTACCGCAGCTCTCGTGCGCGTAGAACTCGGTGAACCGCAGGGTGGCCTCGACGATCGAGTCGGTCTCGTCGAACACCATCAGGGCGGTGGTGCCGAGCATGGAGCCGGCGGCCGCCACCGAGTCGAAGTCCAGCGGGACGTCGAGGTGCAGGTGCGTGAAGTACGGCGTCGAGGAGCCCCCCGGCGTCCAGAACTTCAGCTCGTGCCCGGGGCGGACGCCGCCGGCCATCTTCAGCAGCTCGCGCATCGTCGTCCCCATGGGGGCCTCGTACTGGCCGGGCCGCACGACGCGGCCGGACAGCGAGTAGATCTTCGGGCCTGGTGACTTCTCGGGGCCGAACTCCTTGAACCAGTCCGAGCCGCCGCGGACGACGAACGGCACGCTGGCCAGCGTCTCGACGTTGTTGATCACCGTCGGGGCGCCGTAGAGACCGGCGACGGCGGGAAACGGCGGCTTCAGGCGCGGCTGGCCCCGGTAGCCCTCGAGCGAGTCGAGCAGCGCGGTCTCCTCGCCGCAGATGTAGGCGCCGGCGCCCGCGTGCACGATCAGCTCGAGGTCGTAGCCGGAGCCGAGGATGTCGCTGCCGAGGTAGCCGGCCTCGTAGGCCTCGCGGACCGCGCTGACCAGCCGGCGGTGCGCATGCACCGCCTCGCCGCGGACGTAGATGACCGCGAGGTGCGACCGGATGGCGTAGGACGCGATGACCACGCCCTCCACCAGGGAGTGCGGGTCGGCCATCATCAGCGGCAGGTCCTTGCAAGTGCCCGGCTCGCCCTCGTCGGCGTTGACCACGAGGTACTTCGGCAGCGCGGCCGGCCCGGTGGGGGTCTCCCCCGGCTTGGGCTGGGGGATGAAGCTCCACTTCATACCGGTCGGGAATCCGGCGCCGCCGCGGCCGCGCAGCCCGGAGTCCTTGACCAGGCCGACCAGCTCGTCGGGGGTCATGGACAGCGCGGTGCGCAGCGCGGTGTAGCCGTCGAGGCGCTCGTAGCTCGACAGCCGCCAGGACTGGGGCTCCGCCCAGCGCGACGTCAGCACGGGTGCGAGGGGCATGTCATGCCTTCCCGTCTGTCGGGTTGGTGCCGGTCAGCGGCTCGGCGGCGGGCGGGTTCTCGGTACCGGCCCGCTGCCGGCCTCGGGGTTGTCCGTACTCGGCGCCCTTGTCGGGGTGGGCCTGCGCGGCGCCGGCCCGCTCCGCGGGGGTGTCCGCCGCGGCGACGCGGGCGTCGCCGGCCTCCTTCTCGGGCGTCTCGCCGGTGCGGCCGGAGGG
>JALYNA010000181.1 GCA_030773455.1 Actinomycetota bacterium | reverse complement strand
CCGCTGGGCGACCGGCCGGCCGGGTGGCTGCTGCTGGCCGGGGACGAGACCGCGCTGCCGGCGATCACCCGCATCCTGGCCGCGGCCCCGCCGTCTACCCGGGGGGTCGCCCTGGTGGAGGTCGCCGACGCGACGGAGGAGCAGCCGCTGCGGCGGCCGGAGGGCGTCGAGGTCCGGTGGCTGCACCGCGACGGGATCCCGCCCGGGGAGGGCACGCTGCTGGCCGACGCCGTCGCGGCGCTGGACCGGCCGGCGGGCGAGGACCTGTTCGCCTGGGTGGGTGCGGAGTCCGCCGCGGTCCGGGCGGTGCGCGCGGACCTGCGCGGCCGGTGGGGCCTGGGCCGGGCGCAGCACCACGCGATCGGCTATTGGCGCAGGGGCCGGGCGATGTCGCCCGCCGGCTGAGCCGACGTCCGGGCACGCCCGCGGAGGTGCGGGGGGTGCCCGACGTCCAGACTCCTCACAGGGGGCGTCCAGGGCCGCACCAGCCCGGGGCCGCACCCTGGGAGCGTGACCACGGCAGCACGTTCGACGGGAGGTGCTGTGAGCAGCACCGGCAGGACCTCGGCACCGGAGGCGCGCCTCCTGGTGGTGGACGACGAGCCCAACATCCGCGAGCTGCTCTCGGCCAGCCTCCGCTACGCCGGCTTCGAGGTGGCCACGGCCGCGGACGGGCAGCAGGCGTTGGCGATGGCGGCGTCCTTCCGCCCCGACCTGGTGGTGCTGGACGTGATGATGCCGGGCCTGGACGGCTTCGGCGTCGTCCGCCGCCTGCGGGACAGTGGCCGGCACACCCCGGTGCTGTTCCTCACTGCGCGCGACGCCGCGGAGGACAAGGTGTCCGGGCTGACGCTGGGCGGTGACGACTACGTCACCAAGCCGTTCAGCCTCGACGAGGTGGTGGCCCGCATCCGGGCGGTACTGCGCCGGAGCACCGGGCCGCAGCGCCCGGCGGAGTCCCCGCGGCTGACCTTCGCCGACATCGAGCTGGACGAGGAGTCGCACGAGGTCGTCAAGGCCGGCGAGGTGGTCGGCCTCTCGCCGACGGAGTTCAAGCTGCTGCGCTACCTGATGGCCAACGCCGGGCGGGTGTTGTCGAAGGCGCAGATCCTCGACCACGTGTGGAACTACGACTTCAACGGTGACGCCAACGTCGTGGAGTCCTACATCTCCTACCTGCGCCGCAAGGTCGACACCACCGAGCCGCGGCTGCTGCACACCATCCGCGGCGTGGGCTACACGCTGCGGCTGCCCCGCGGGACGTGACGACGACGTCCACCCTCCCCCGCCTGCCCCTGCGGATCACCCTGGTCCTGCTCATCGTGGCGCTGGTCGGCGTCGCGCTGACCGCCACGGGGTTCGCCGCGACCCGGATGCTGCAGGGCTACCTGGCCGACCAGCAGGAGGACGAGCTGCGACAGGTCCTCGACGAGGCCCAGGCCAGCCGCGTCGTGCTCGACGCCTGCCTCGACGGCGTGGACCGCGACATCCCCAACAGGTACTTCGTCGGCTGCCTCGCCCCGGACACCGACGTCGTGACCGTCGTCTACGCGCCCCCGCCCAGGGCCGGGGCGCTGCCGGACGTCGCCGACGAGGTCGAGCGGTCCCACGACGGCCGGCACACCATGTGGTCGCGGGACGGCGAGTGGCAGATGGCCACCCGCGACGTCGGCAGCGGCTACACCCTGGTGGCCGCGGGCGACCTCGGCCGGGACGAGCGGGTCATCGGCCGGCTGGTCGCGATCGAGGTCGTCGTCGGGCTGGTCGTGCTCACCGTCCTCGGTGCCGCTGCGTACCTGCTGGTCCGCAACAGCCTGCGGCCGCTGACCGAGGTGGAGCGCACGGCGGCCGCGATCGCCGCCGGCGACCTGTCCCAGCGGGTGCCCGCCGGGGACGACCGCACCGAGGTGGGCCGGCTGGCGACGGCGCTGAACGGGATGCTCTCCCGCATCGAGCACGGGTTCCGGGCGCAGCAGGCCTCCGAGGAGCAGGCCCGTGCCTCGGAGAACCGGATGCGCCGGTTCGTCGCCGACGCCAGCCACGAGCTGCGCACCCCGCTGACCTCGATCCGCGGCTTCGCCGAGCTGTACCGGCAGGGCGCGGTGGGCAGCCCGGAGGAGACCGCCCGGCTGATGCAGCGCATCGAGTCCGAGGGCGCCCGCATGGGGGTGCTGGTCGAGGACCTGCTGCAGCTGGCCCGCCTGGACCAGCAGCGCCCGCTCACGATCACGCCGGTCGACCTGGCCGAGGTCGCCGGCGACGCCGTCCACGACGCCCGCGCCGTGCAGCCCGACCGGCCGGTCAGCCTGCACCTCGACGAGGCGCTCAGCGAGGTGCCCGTGGTCCTGGGCGACGAGGCCCGGCTGCGCCAGGTCGTCGGGAACCTGGTGACCAACGCCCTGGTGCACACGCCACCGTCGGCGTCGGTCACGGTCAGCATCTCGGACGAGCCGGCGCCCGGTGACGGCGACGACGGCGGCGTGGTCGTGCTGCGGGTGGCCGACCAGGGGCCGGGCATGGCCCCGGAGGACGCCGCCCGGGTCTTCGAGCGGTTCTACCGCGCCGACCCGTCCCGGGCCCGGACGGCCGGCGGCACCGGGCTGGGGCTGGCCATCGTCAGCGCCCTGGTCGCCGCGCACGGCGGCACGGTGCACCTGGACACCGCGCCGGGCCGGGGAGCGGCGTTCACCGTGCGGCTGCCGCGGTCGGGTCCCAGCCCGGCGGCCTGAGCAGCCGAGCGGTGCCGATACCGTCCGCTGGTGCACTCCCACGCGGGCGGACAGCCCTACGACGCCGACCTGATGGCGGCGGTCACCGAGCTCGGCACGGACCTGCGGGAGCTGGTGGACGCCTCGGTGCGCACCACCGTCCCGGCGAGCGAGCTGCGCGCCGCGGCCGCCGACGTCCGGGCCGTCACCGCCCGGTTGGCCGCCGCCGCGCGGCGCCCGGCGACGCAGCTGCCGGCGCTCGACGACCCGGTGGTCTTCCGCCGCGTCTACAACCCGGTGAGTGGGGTGGGCAGCGCGCTGGCCCCGCCGGTGGCGATCCGCCCGGTGGAGGGCGGCGTCGTCGCCGAGGCCACGCTCGGGCCGGCCTACGAGGGCCCGCCGGGCTACGTGCACGGCGGGATGAGCAGCCTGGTCATGGACCAGCTGCTCGGCGCGGCCGCGATCGCCGCCGGGCTGTGGGGGATGACCGTCCACCTGGAGCTGGACTACCGGCGGCCGGTGCCCCTGTCGACGCCGCTGACGCTGCAGGCGCGGGTCGTCGAGTCGGCCGGCCGCACGTGCGTGGTCACCGGCACGATCGCAACCGCCGAGGCCCCCGACCGCACCCTGGTCGAGGCCCGCGGCGTCTTGGTCATGCCGCGCGCGGAGCTGCACGCCGACTACTTCGACGCGATCACCGACGCCTCGGGCCGGCACGCCCCGCCGGGACGGCCGACGGACGCCACGGCCCTCGCCGACCCGTCAGGAGCAGCGTTGTGACCGACGTCGAGGTGGCCGCCGCCGCGGCCCGGGCGGCCGCCGCCGTCCTCGTCCGGCTGCGCGAGGAGGGCCGGCTCACCGGCCGGGACCTCGGGGACGCCGGGGACGCCGCCGCGCAGACCGCCATCGCCGGGGTGCTGGCCGAGCGCCGTCCCGGCGACGCCCTGTTCAGCGAGGAGGCGGTCGACGACCGCCGCAGGCTGACCGCCGACCGGGTGTGGATCGTCGACCCGCTCGACGGGACCCGGGAGTACGGCGAGGCGCCGCGGCCGGACTGGGCGGTGCACGTGGCGCTGTGGGCGGGCGGGGATCTGGTCGCAGGAGCGGTGGCGCTGCCCGCGCTGGGCGAGGTGCTGGTCACCGACCCCGCGCCCGCGGTGCCGGCACCCAGCGGGGCCC